>MWDG01000050.1 GCA_002070455.1 Deltaproteobacteria bacterium ADurb.Bin151 | reverse complement strand
GGTGACACCAGACACGAAGATGTCTGTCTGCAGGGTGTCGACCGAGATGTGGAAGGTCGGCAGACCGATTCTGACTAAGGACTGGCCACCAGCATTGGTACCAACATCAATCGTGATGGGATCGTTGCCCATGTAACCAACTGCGGTTGCTCCTGTGGTTGCAAATGCGCCGTCATGACGACCGGATGCATGGACGGACAGGTTCAAGCCTCCAATACCGACGAAGCCGGCATTGGTGTAACCGGTGAAACCGTCGGAATCTCCCCAAGCAACCGTTCCAATCGTAAGGTTGGCGGTGACATCAACATTTATGCTGACACCTGCCTGGCCTGTTACGGTGGAAAGTTCGTCGTCGGTAATGTCCGTCATGGCCAAAACGGACATTGGAAGCACTACTAATGTAAAAAGAACGATCGCTGTAAATATCTTTTTCATATGTTGCCCTTAATAACCAATCTAATGTTAAGTAGGTTTATGGTTTCGGATCTTCCCAAAAATATCTTTTAGATGTCTTTCAACCGATCCGCTAATTCAATATTCCCCTTATCCCCCCTTTCTTTAATTTGTTGTATTTCATAAATTTCTGTAATTGCGATTATACGTTACGGAAGACTGAAAAAATTGTAAATACTCCATTAGTACTAATTCAGGTTGATTTCTCATATTTCCTCCGCGTCTATATGTAAGACATTTTTACTTTTTGTCTGTTGAGCGGGATTCTATCATACTGCCCGTGACGACTCCGTCCGGCCGTTGTCCCCCTCCCCATGGTTATACCTTGTGACCAATTTGTGACAAATCTCTTAAAAATCAGGATAATAAACCATAAGACAATGCAACGGATTATTCTAACTTTCCCTTTAAATAATTGTTACACATGAAATATTATATTGCAATATGTTGTATTATGATATACTGTGCATCATCAAGCAATGCATTTTGGAGGATAAATATGCCTACAGCGGTAAGAATATCAGAAAAGCTAGTTGATGAGGCAAAGAGGTTCAGTCGTATCGATCACCGGTCACTTGCGGGTCAAATCGAGCACTGGGCGCGTTTGGGCAAGTGTGCTGAAGAAAATCCAGACTTGCCGTACTCTCTTATTAAAGAAATCCTTTTCGGACTAGATGAATTGGATCAGGGTGAAAAAACAGAATACAAGTTTGGATAGGTTAAAATGAAAATCTACCAATCAAGATTATTTGAGAGGAAAGTTAAGAAGATGACTAAAGCCGAAAAAGAAGCTTTAGATCTTGAGGTAAAGAACATTGCCGAGAATCCAAGCCTTGGAGAAGAGAAAAAAGGAGATTTAAAAGGCGTATTTGTCCATAAATTCAAACTCAAGACGAACTTATATTTTTTGGCTTATCGGAAAACCGACAACGATTTGGAACTTGTCATGATCGGCTCTCACGAAAATTATTATCGTGATCTCAAGAGCTACTTAAAAAGCAAATAAATTGGGTAACAGAATCACTCACGCAGATCGCCACTTTGCGGCTCCGGTTTGATTTTTCGTTGGACCTTTCAAATGGGAAAAAATACTTTGCAAGGCATAACGCTATTGCAACATTGTGTAAACACGGTTGATGCAAGACTTGATTTGACAATGTCTGTCAAGGCAAGTATAGGTTTGGGTAGAGATAATTCCCGTTCACAAACGGATCATGCGTAATCAGGAAGAATAAAGCGATGCCTTTCTTTACAACCAATGACGGCGTCCGCCTTCATTATCAGACAAGCGGTTCCGGAAAACCGGTATTGCTCATTCACGGACTGACGGCAAGTTCCCTGTTTTTCCGAAAACAAATTCCCGAATTGGCAAGACGATTTCAGGTCATTGCACCCGATTTGCGAGGGCACGGACTATCTGAGTCATCAACCGACCATCTGACCATTCGGAGGCTGGCGGAAGATTTAAGACAGTTGATCGACCACCTTAATTTATCGGAAATATCAATGATCGGCTGGTCGATGGGCGCGCATGTGATTTTCGAATACACCAGGAACTATTCCTGCGCCGGAATAGAAAAAATTCTGATTATCGAGATGGCGCCCAGACTGATGAAATCGGAAGACTGGCGCCTGGGCTTACCGGGCGTTTTCAGCAGGAAACAGGGCGATTTCGGCCACGAAGATAACCTTTATCTGCTTTCCGTGATGCTGGATGATTGGCAGGCCTACAGCAGAGTTGTCGTTCAGCGGATTTTAAACAAATCGCTCTATAACGAAAAAATGGAATTCAATGCGAAGGCCGATTTTAAGGGGAAAGAAGACCTGGGCTGGCTTTACGAGGAAGCAAAAAAGAACAACGCTTCGGTCATTGCCGCTTTCTGGATTGCAATGGCAGTGCAGGATTACCGACCGGTCTTGAAAAACATTCCGGTTCCCTGTCTTCTGGTTTACGGAACCGAAAGCAATTATTATCCCGCAGAAAATTATGACTACATGCAAAAGCAGATACCCGATGCCAGGGTTGTCGCTTTTGAAGGCTGCGGGCATGCCCTGCATATTCAGGATCCGGAATTATTCAACCGTCTGGCTTTGGATTTTTTGCTGGCTGGTTTTTCTTCCTGTGAGGGCCAGCACAACACCTCCGAGCCCAAAAGTAATCGCTAGAGCCTTGATCAGCATCCCGATGTAAAAAGGGATCCATCCGAGAAGCCACAGCAAACACAACCCCACCAGCGTTTCTTTCACGATTGATCGCTGATATCCGCGGAATATTTTTGTGATGATAAGGTTGCCAAGGAGAGAACCGGACGCAGTGAAACCGATGATCGCCGCCAGGAGCAGGGCTGTAAATGCCAGCGGGATCAATAAAATGCCGATGACAGAGATCGCCAGCAGCATAAAGAAGGGCACGATCATCAACGTCGCCAGAAATCCCCAGAAAAATGATTTTATTTTGTTGGTCTGGATGGCGCCGACAACAGCGTCCAGCGCCCGGGGTGTCAGCAGTGCCATGATCAGTGCGATAATCAGGATAATGGCGAAAAAGCACAGGGAAATTACATTGAGAATTAAAGACCAGCCTTCCAGTTCCCCCCTCATGGCTGAGTTAATCGAATCCGCAAGAGTGGCTGAGTTTACTTCCGTAATGTCTCCAAAAACAAGAGAACCGCTGCCTTTTGCCACAATGCCGCCGACTACGATCACATTCCCCCGGATGACGGCATTATTGGTCAATACGGCGGAACCGCCGACGACTATAATATTTTGTTCAACCAGCCCGTTTATGGTTGCCTGTCCGCCGACAACGACGACGTTTTCAACGTCTTCGCCCTTTTCCACTGTAATGTCGCGGCCGGCCATAAAAATGTGCTTTGCCTCGACGGGCAGTGAAAGGAGAAGCAATAACGCCAATATGAAAAATAATGTAAGTTTCGTTCTCATAGAGAGACCTTCATTGTCTATGCGATGTTTTGACGCGTGATCATTTTCTGGCGGATATACGCGATAACACCCGGCATCACCGAAATGATGATGATCGCAACAATAACGATGGTAAAATTCCTTTTGACCGCCGGAATATTTCCGAAGAAATACCCGCCCAGCAGGAAAGTGAAAACCCAAAGGAGTCCCCCAACAATATTATATAAAATGAATTTGGGGTAACTCATGGCACCGACCCCTGCCACGAAAGGGGCAAAGGTGCGGATAAAGGGCATGAATCGGGCGATAATAATGGTTTTCCCGCCGTGCCTTTCATAAAATTCATGCGTTTTGATCAGATATTTCTTTTTAAAGAAACGGCTTTCTTCATAATGAAAAACTTTGGGACCGATATAGTGACCTATAGCGTAGTTGACACTATCCCCGGCAATGGCGGCGATACTCAGCAAAATCAACAGCGCTTCAATCTGAAGCGCCCCCAGTGCGGCCAGCGTTCCCAGAGCGAAAAGCAGTGAATCGCCCGGAAGGACCGGTGTGACAACAAGGCCGGTTTCGCAAAAGATGACTAAAAAAACAATCACATAAATCCAGATACCGAAATTTTTGATCAGATCCGGCAGATATTTATCCAGGTGGATGAAGAAATCTATAAAATAGAAGATCAGGTCCATTTTTTCGTCGTGCTCATTTCCGGCAGAAGTTTTCTTATTGCGAAACACCCTATATAGGGTTAACAGGGGGAGTGTCAACATGAAAAAGGCGGCGGTGAAAAAAGCAAAATGCCTAGACCGGAAAAAACATGATTGTATGAACAGGTTTTCCGGTTGGCCGCGTGAGAAGCAAGGGGACGGCTTTTGTACAGGATGATGCAATCTTATGCCAAGTTGCATTCAAAGGATAACGCGGCGGCAAGGAGGAGGCCCCGCAGGCGTATTATTGATACGCTGAGGAAGCTGACGACGAAGCCAACAAAGTTAGCCAAAGAATGCGACTTGGTATTACAGGAAATAGTAAGACATAAAGGCTACCGGGAATACAAGCTGCGGAAAATCTTTTTTCTCCAATTTTTCAAATCCAAGTTTTTCATACCAGTCAAGCAACTCCTGGTGATCAGCAATAATGCCGATTTGCACACGGAAAACGCCGAGGTTTCTGGCCTCGGACAAAGCGTGCTTCACCAGTGCTTCGCCGAATCCCTGCTGGCGCTGCTCCGGTAAAACCGCGAGACGTTCCAGATAGCAGACCTCATCGTTTATTTTTTCCAAAGCGACGCATCCTGCGGCTTGTTCCCCAACTTCCAGAATATAGTAAGCGACGCCCCGGTTCATTTCACGGATGATCCATTCAGAGCGGCAGTTGGAAGGATGGGTCGGGCTGTTCTGCGGGGTAAGCCCGAATCGTTCAGCAACGTCCAGAAAAGAATCCTGAATGATCTCGGCCAGAACATCAATGTCCACACTTGTCCCCACGCGTATCCGGTATTCCATCGTCTGCCCCCTTTTTTTACACGTTTACAGGCTATACTAGTCTATATCAGCCATGAGCACAAGCCCCATCAGGCAATCAGGTTTTTTATGGGCCTAAGTTGTACTTTTACGATAAATTCAGTTATGTTTTCAGTGTATTGGGCGTAGGATCGCCTTGACATCCGGAAGCATGTTTCTTATAGTGCGACAAATTTAAAAATCCCTTTTAGCCGTTTGGGTCTATCCCGAAAAGGGTGAATAAAAAACCGTTCAGAAAGCTCGAGATGATGCCTCAATAAGGAGGAATATGTGAAACTCAAAGACGTTGAACAGGATCCCGAAACCCATTTACCCGGTCCGCGCCTTACCTATGCTGTGGATGATGAAGGAAAGTATAAGACGGTAGAGTCGGTAGGCAACAGCCTGGGAACACTGTCTGTGAAAATGATGCAGCACCACATTAACGATGAGGTGGAAGTTGCCGCTGAAAGGGTCAGGTTGGGCAAAGAAAGCCCGCTAGCCTTTTTTATGGCCCTTCATATCATGGATTGCGGACTCCTGTCGCAGTACGTCGGGATTGCCGGTTGGCGGATCAAAAGGCATCTCAAGCCGTCGGTGTTCGGGAAACTCAAACCGGATGTCCTTCAGAGATACGCTGATTTCTTCGGGGTAACACTGGAGGAGTTCATCCATCCACGGCTGAACAGGAAATATTTTTTACTTGGGAAAAAGGATAACGAAAATGGATATTGAAACCGGATACAAGCACCGTGTCGGGGCGCATTGCGAAACCTGTGTGACTGCCGGCTTAATCAATCACCACAGCTCAAACGGTATGGACGTTACGGAGCCCCTGGTCTTCGGAACCGGAGCGGGATTGAATTTTGTGCATGTTCCGGTGCTCAAGTTTATGGGGCTTCCTCTGACGTCTTTTCGTTCTCCCGCAGGTAGCATCATGAAGAAATCTCTGGAGCGGTTGGGAGTTCAGGCCCAAATCCGCTACTTTTCGGATCAGGACAAAGCCATGCAGGCGCTGGATGCTGAACTGGATAAAGGTCTTCCCGTTGGCCTCCAGGTTGGAGTGTACTGGCTTCCCTTTATCCAGGAAGTTTTCAGAATTCATTTGAATCTTCACAACCTCGTGGTGACGGGAAAGAAGGGAAACGATTATCTTGTTTCTGATTTTCTTACAAATGAAATTGCGGTTTGTCCTGCAAAGGATCTTCGGAAAGCCAGGTTTTCCAAAGGAACAATGGCCCCGAGGGGCAGAATGGTTTCCATCCAGAAGGTCCCCGATCGTCTGAGGCTTAGATATGCCTGCTCCTCAGGAATCCGTGACGTATGCAACACAATGCTCCAGCCCCTTTTCCCGTTTGTTGGAGTAAAGGGCATCCGCTATATCGCCAATAGGATCGAAAAGTGGCCATCCACTCTCGGGGAGCGCGGCAGTCGACGCAATCTGGGCAATGTTATCATGATGCAGGAGGAGATCGGAACGGGGGGCGCGGGTTTCAGGTACATGTTTGCGGCTTTCCTGGAGGAATCCGCAGGGATCCTTGGCGATGAAAGACTCCTGCGTCTTTCCGGACAAATGACCGCGACCGGTGACAAATGGCGGAGTTTTGGCGTTCAGGCCGCCCGGCACTGCAAGGGAAGATCCAGAGAGGGAGAAGGATTTGCCTCCTATGCCGCTGTTCTCAGAGAATGCGCGGACGAGGAGGAATCCATATTCAGGGAATTGAAGAAGATTGTTCCAAAGATTCCTTCCGCGAAGGCAATGTAGAGTCCAGTTTATAGGTGATACAAAACCTGCCATAAGATGCAGCAGACAAAATCAGGCAGGGGATGAGGCCCTGCCTGATTTAAACCTGTATCTTGTTCATTAACGTCTCCATGGAGGCGGAGGGGCGTAGCCGTTATTGTCCCAGATCCGGTTTGATGAATACCGATCAGAATAGCCACGGCAGTCAATGATATTCTTTTTGCACAGCGTTTGTCTCCATTCATATTTAATCAGGATGGATTCCGCGGCCCTTCTTTCCGGATTGAACGAAACCTGATAGGAAGGTGAATATTCTTCCCGTCCATAGCCGGTTCCGGCGCTATCCATGGTTTCGGACTGAGTTGACGGTGCTGCCGCTTTGTTTCTGGATTCGAATTTTCCTTCGGATTCTGAACGGTCCTTCTTCCAGGGCGCAGGAAAGATGCCGTCCCTGTGCAGCCAGAACTGGCGTTTTTCCGGATATGCCACCACAGCGATCACTCCCATGGCAGACTCGTCGCCAAATGCCGCGGCATACGAATCGGGAACATCGGTAAAGTAGAAGCGGTTGATGGTATCCTGAGCTGACCGCCAGCCGGCATATTCACAGGTTGCGTATGGTTCAAGAATATACATTCTTTCATGATTTTTGAGCCATGACTTCTGACCGGAAATGATATTGCGGCCGTCCACTGCGATCACAACACCGATCCTCCGGTTTAGTTTATTGCGGACAACAATCCGATAATGATCCCCTTTTACAGCTTCCGCATAAACTTTTTTCAGCTTCGGGTGATCTTTTACCGGGTAGAATGGCAGCAGACGGCCATTATCGGACACAATGCTGACTTCTACTGTGTTCCCGATGGTTTCGGCGGCGGCAAAGCTGGCCCATAAGAATAAAACCGCACAAATGGTTAATAATGCTTTCATGTATTTTCCTCCTTTGATGTCAAAATGTTTTGTCTTTTGTTTTTTAGACAAAACAAAGGAGAGAAAAGTTCCTGTTTTTTTATCTTATAATGGTTTTTATGGAAGATATTATCCGCTTGACAAACAAGACACCCTCTCCTATATTCGAGCCCGCTTAAATGTAAATGAAATTGTTGTCATTTTAAAAATGCGACCTATGACATCCATCGCCGGCCCCCCTGCGAACACACAAAAATCACTGCCTGATTCCTGGCGTGGCGAGGTGCAAAACTGCCTCGTTGCCGGCGAGACCATTGAGTCCTGGGTGGAGATTAATCTCGATACCCGCCTTCACTTCGCCGAGAGCCTGGTAATTATCACCAATCGTCGTCTGCTGGCATGCAGACCGGGCAAAGGCGCATGGGAAAGCTGGGATTTTCGTGAGGGACTTTCCCTGGGCCATCGCGACCATGCCGGTATTGGCACGCTGGAGCTGGTGGACGATAGCGGCCGGTTGGCCATATGGCACTACACCATGGGTCGCAATATGGCCGCTCTCAATGTCATGAGGGCTTTTGAGGAACAACTCGAAAGTGTCATCACCGGTAAACCGGTGGCCAAACCTGCAGAAATTCTCTGCCCCAGGTGCAAGGTACCCCTTCCCCCCGATGTCGAGGAGTGTCCGATTTGTGCCCGGGAAACGCAGACACCACCTTCCACATGGACGCTTTTTCGCTTATGGCGATTTGCCAGGCCTTACAAAGGTCGTCTGTTGGCGGGTTTTGTGCTGACGCTGGCCTCCACCGGTGCTACCCTGGTACCCCCTTACCTGACCATGCCGCTGATGGACAACGTGCTGATCCCGTTCCAGAACGGCAAGCCCATCAATGTTCAACTGGTGCAGCTTTACCTTGGCGGCCTGCTGGGCGCCGCCCTGCTTGCCTGGGGTCTTGGCTGGGCGCGCACCTATATCCTGGCCGTGGTGTCCGAGAGAATCGGCCGTGACCTGCGCACTGCTACCTTCGAGCACCTGTTGCATCTGTCGCTGGAATACTTCGGCAACAAGCGCACCGGTGATTTGATGGCCCGCATCGGTTCGGAAACCGACCGCATCAACCTTTTTCTCTCCCTTCACCTGCTGGATTTTGCCACGGACGTTCTGATGATCGTCCTCACGGCGATCATCCTTTTTTCCATCCATCCCTGGCTGGCTGTGGTCACCCTGCTTCCCCTGCCCATCATCGCCTGGATGATTCACAATGTTCGCGACCGACTGCGAACCGGTTTTGAGAAGGTGGACCGCATTTGGGCCGAGGTTGCCAACGTGCTGGCCGACGTCATTCCAGGTATCCGTGTGGTCAAAGCCTTTGCACAGGAAAAGCGCGAGGCCGCCCGTTTCCGTGAAGCCAATCACCACAACCTGGTTTTAAACGACCGCATCAACAGGATATGGTCTCTCTTCAGTCCCACGGTGACACTGCTTACCGAAGTCGGTCTGCTGGTCGTGTGGGGTTTTGGCATCTGGCAGATCAGCAAAGGAGAGATCACCGTCGGCGTGCTTACGGCCTTCCTCGCATACATCGGACGCTTCTATACCCGGCTGGACTCCATGAGCCGAATTGTTTCCGTGACACAGAAAGCTGCCGCGGGGACCAAACGCATCTTTGATATTCTTGACCACGTGTCCAGTGTGCCGGAACCCGTCAATCCGGTGCATCTGACTCAGGTGCAAGGCGAAATAGAGCTAAAGAACGTCGGTTTCCGCTATGGCACCCGTGCGGTCATTCATGATGTCAGCCTCAAGATTAAACCCGGTGAAATGATTGGGCTTGTCGGTCATTCCGGTTCCGGCAAGAGCACCCTTGTGAATCTTATCTGCCGATTCTACGATGTAACCGAGGGTACTGTGTTCATCGACGGTGTGGATGTGCGTTCCGTTCCGGTGGCCGAGTTCCGCAGAAACATCGGCCTGGTGCTGCAGGATCCTTTCCTCTTCTTCGGCACTATTGCAGACAACATCGCTTATGGCAAACCGGATGCCACCCGTGAAGAAATTATCGCTGCCGCCCGCGCGGCCCATGCCCACGAGTTTATCCTGAGCCTGCCCCACGGCTACGATTCTTTGCTGGGTGAACGAGGTCAGGGCCTTTCCGGAGGCGAGCGCCAGCGTATCTCTATCGCGCGGGCCCTGCTCATTAATCCGAAGATCCTGATCCTTGACGAGGCTACCTCCTCCGTTGATACAGAAACAGAAAAGGAAATCCAGAAAGCCCTGGATAACCTTGTGCTTGGCCGCACCACCATCGCCATCGCCCACCGTCTTTCCACCCTCCGAAAGGCCGACCGGCTCGTAGCCATGGACCGTGGTCAGATTGTGGAGGTGGGCAGCCATGATGAACTGATGGCAAAGGAAGGCCACTATTACCGTCTCTACCAGGCCCAGGCCCGCAATGTTGATACCGAACCGGAAATCCCCCGTGCCGTTAGTCAGTTCAGGGAGCATGCCGCATGAACACCACCAATATTCAGCTAGACCGCAACTCCTTTGGCAGACTGATCCTCATCACGGTTCAGGGCACCCGGGAAGAAGTCGTTCCCATACGCTCTTTCCCCATCGCTGCTCCGGACAAAGGCATTTCTCTGGTCGGCGCGGATGGTCACGAACTGGCCTGGATTGATTGCCTTGCCGATCTTGAAGACGTCCAGCGTAACCTGGTGGAAGAAGAACTGGCCAACCGCGAGTTTGTACCGGAGATAAGCGCACTCAAAGCCATTTCCGGGTTCACGATACCCAGTACATGGAAGGTCGATACCGACCGCGGTCCCTTCACCCTTGTGCTCGAGAGCGAGGATGATATCCACCGCATCTCCCGAACCATGCTTTTGATCTCCGATAGCAACGGTATCCATTTCCTGGTGCGTGATCTGACCAAACTTGACCGGGACAGCCGCAAATTTCTGGATGGATTTCTATGATTCGCTGGATGAAAATAACTAAAAAGACCGGTAATTTTGACAACCATTCCGATCTGAAGGCGATGCCGGGCAGTTCACTGTATCCTGCCAGGATACCCGGAAAGGCACCATGATGAGCAAAAGAGATATCGAATTCCTGAAGATTGTTTCATTACGCGGCCCCAACATGTGGACTTACCGTCCTGTGCTGGAGGCCTGGATCAATATCCATGGCCTGGAAGATGCCAACTCCAGCACCATACCCGGATTCTATGAGCGTCTGTCGGCGTGGCTCCCCTCCCTGGAAGACCACCGCTGCAGCTATGGGGAACAAGGCGGCTTCCTGCGCCGGGTAAAAGAAGGCACATGGCCCGGTCATATCCTGGAGCATGTTACCCTGGAACTGCAAAGCCTGGCCGGTCTCCCCGGCGGCTTTGGCAAGGCCCGCGGGACCAACCACCGTGGAATCTACAAGGTGGTCATACGTGCCTGGCAGGAGGATGTCACCCGAGCCGCCCTTCATGCCGCCCGTGACCTGATTTTGGCCGCCATGGAGGATCGTCCCTTTGATGTGGCTGCCACCATCGAACACCTCACCGACATGGCTGATTCTCTATGCCTTGGCCCAAGCACAGCGTGCATTGTCGAGGCCGCAACCGAACGCGGCATTCCCACAATCCGTCTTCTGCCCGGCGGCAATCTGGTACAGATCGGCTATGGTGCCTCCATGCGCAGAATCTGGACGGCGGAAACCGACCGGACCAGTGCAATTGCCGAAACCATTTCCCGCGACAAAGACCTGACCAAGACGTTGCTTTCCTCCTGTGGCGTTCCTGTGCCTGAAGGCCGTGAGGTGGACAGCCCGGAGGATGCGTGGGAAGCTGCCTTGGACATCGGTCTACCGGTTTGTGTCAAGCCCATCGACGGCAATCATGGTCGTGGTGTCTTCATTGACGTAAAGACCAAAGAAGAAGTGGAAATGGCCTATTCCGTTGCCGTGAATGAAGGCAGCGGTGTACTTGTCGAGCGCTCCATCCCGGGCACCGAACACCGTTTGCTCATTGTCGGCGGTAAGCTGGCCGCCGCCACCCGCGGCGACGTAGTGTATGTGGAGGGAGACGGCAAATCTACCGTGCAGGAACTCATCGGGAGTCAGATCAATTCCGACCCGCGCCGGGGCCCGACCGAACTGCATCCGCTTTCTGAAATTCTGATCGATTCCATTGTTACCATGGAGCTTGCCCGTCAGGGCTTCAACTCGGAATCCGTTCCGCCTGCAGGCAAAAAAATACTGATCCAGCGCACGGACAGCCACGCCTTCGACGTCACCGACGATGTGCACCCGGACAATGCTGCCATGGCTGCTCTGGCTGCACGCATCATCGGCCTGGATATCGCCGGCATCGATCTGGTGGTGGAAAATATTTCCAGTCCACTGTCCGAGCAGCATGGAGCAATCGTCGAGGTCAACGCCGGCCCCGGTCTGCTGATGCACCTTAAGCCCGCAGTCGGTCAGCCGCGTCCGGTGGGCAGGGCCATTGTTGATTATCTCTTCCCTAAAAGCGAAACAGGGCGCATACCTATTGTCGGTATTTCGGGTTCCAGGGGAAAGACCTCCGTTGCCCGCTGCCTCAGCCATCTGGTTCGCCTTTCCGGAAAATTTGTCGGCCTTGCCAGCACCGATGGCCTTCTTCTGAATCGCCGCCACGTGCAGAAGACCGACGCTGCCAATTGGACCGCCGCCCGCCGGTTGCTGCTCAACCGCTCCGTGGAGACGGCCATTCTGGAGAACGGTATCCGCGCCATTCTGGGCGAGGGCCTGGCCTACGATCGTTGCCAGGTAGGTGTCGTAACCAATCTGGATCCGGAAGAAAAGTATCCTGATTTTTCTATCGAGGATGCCGATGATCTATACAAGGTGTTGCGCACACAGGTGGATGTTGTTCTCAAGACCGGCACATCCGTCCTCAATGCAGCCGACCCGAAATTGGTGGAAATGGCAAACCTTTCCGACGGAGAGGTGATCTTTTTTGCCCGGGATGCTGAAGGCCCCGTTATCATTGATCACTGCACCAACGGGGGACGAGCCGTCGTAGTGAAACAAGGTGAGATTATCCTGGTTGCCGGCAATGTTGAAACCCGTTTGGCCCGCCTGACAGATATTCCCAGCGTGCAGTTGGGCAATGAACCGTTTCGCATTGATAACGTTTTGGCTGCGCTGGCTGCGGGCTGGGCTTTGAAAATGCCGCTGGGATTGCTGATTGCCGGCATCAAGGCTTTTGAACAGGAAGCACTGCACCCCAGAAGCCGCACTGGCAACGGCCGCAGGCGCCATAAGAAAAACAGACAGGGCAACCGTGCCCATTTGAAATAGAAAGAGGACTTCATGGAAGTTTCACGCATCCGGGCCCTGCGTGGCCCCAATCTGTGGACTCGCAATACAGCGATCGAGGCCATTGTCACCTGCAGTGAAAATGAGCGTTCGCTGGACACCCTTCCCGGTTTCGAAGAACGCCTGCGCGAACGATTTCCGGAAATCGGTTTTCTCAATGCCAGTGGCCACTACAAAGCCGTACCCCTTGCCCGGGTTCTGGAATTTGCCGTTCTTGGCCTGCAGGCCCATGCCGGATGTCCCGTGACCTTCAGCCGCACCTCGGAAACCATCAATACCGGCACTTACCAGGTGGTGGTAGAATACAGCGAAGAAGATGTCGGACGGCTTGCCTTCACATTGGCCGAACAACTCATCAAGGCAGCCCTTGAAAATAAGCCATTCGACCGTGCCGGTGCCCTTGAACGCCTCAAGAAACTGGATGAGCGTGTCCGCCTGGGACCCTCTACCGCTTCGATTGTCGAAGCTGCTGTTTCCCGCGGCATTCCTTATCGCCGGTTGACCCAGGGCAGCCTCGTGCAGTTGGGCTGGGGCAGCAAGCAGCGCCGTATACAAGCCGCTGAGACTGATCACTCCAATGCTGTTGCTGAATCCATTGCCCAGGATAAAGAGCTGACCAAGCATTTGCTGCACGCCACCGGTTTGCCGGTGCCTTTAGGCCGTCCGGTCGTAGGCGCCGACGATGCCTGGAACGCAGTCCAGGAAATCGGTGGCCCGGCAGTGGTGAAACCGCGGTACGGCAACCAGGGGAAAGGCATCTCCGTCAACATCCATACACGCGAAGAGATTACAGCGGCCTATAATACAGCCATTGAATTCTGTGACGAAGTCCTGGTGGAGCGTTACCTGCCGGGTCATGACTACCGCTTCCTGGTTATCGGCAGCAGATTGATTGCTGCAGCGCGCCGTGACCCGCCGCAGGTGATCGGTGATGGTGTGCACACTGTATGCGAACTGGTTGATGAGGTGAACGCCGACCCGCGTCGTGGCGAAGGCCATGCGACGTCCCTTACCAGGATCCGTTTCGATGACATCGCTCTGGCCCGCCTGGCCGTACAGGGTTTTAATGCCGACTCCGTGCCACCCAAAGGCAACCGCGTCATCCTGCGCAGCAATGCAAACCTGTCTACCGGCGGTACAGCCACAGACGTCACTGACGATGTACATCCGGAACTTGCCGCCTGTGTTGTAGCTGCCGCCCAGACGGTTGGCCTCGATATCTGCGGCATCGATGTAGTCTGTGAGACGGTACTGAAGCCACTGGAAGGGCAGGGGGGCGGTATTGTCGAAGTGAATGCGGCTCCCGGCCTTCGTATGCACCTTTCTCCCTCCTATGGCAAGGGTCGTTCTGTAGGGGAAGCCATTGTTTCCATGATGTTCAAGCCAGGTGAGGATGCACGTATCCCCGTGGTGGCCGTTGCCGGAACCAACGGCAAAACCACCACAGCTCGCCTCATCAGTAATATCCTGGCCAAAGACGGAAGATGTGTAGGTCTGACCAGCACAGATGGCGTCTACGTTAAAGGCCAACGTATCGACAAGGGCGACTGCAGCGGTCCCAAAAGCGCAGGTAATGTCCTGCTTCACCCGGATGTGGACATTGCCGTGTTCGAGACTGCACGTGGCGGTGTGCTGCGTGAGGGTCTCGGCTTCGACCGCTGTAATGTGGCTGTGATTACCAATATTGGTACCGGTGACCACCTGGGTCTCAACTACATCACGACCGTTGAGGATCTTGCAGTCGTCAAGCGCGTTATTGTCGAGAACGTGACCAAAAGCGGTTATGCCGTGCTCAATGCCGCAGATCCCCATGTCGCGTCAATGGCGGCCAACTGTCCGGGCAAGGTCATCTACTTTGCCCGCGACAGCTTCAACCCGCTGATTGCCACCCATCGCGCGCAGGGGAAAAGGGTAGTCTATGCCGAGGGAAACTTCATTGTCCAGGCCGAAGGCAAAACAGAGCATCGTATTCCCCTGGCATCCATTCCCATCACAAGCGGTGGCAACATCGGTTTCCAGATTGAGAATGCCATGGCTGCAACGGCGGCCTGCTGGGCACTGGGTGTTTCCCAGGATACCATCGCCGCCGGCCTTGCCGCCTTCGTGAACGATGCCCAGATGGCACCTGGGCGGTTCAATGTCTTCGATTACCATGGCGCCACTCTCATTGCCGACTATGGACACAATCCCGACGCCATTCAAGCCCTGGTCGATGCCATAGAGACTATGCCGGCCAAAAAGCGGTCGGTGGTTATCAGTGGTGCCGGTGATCGCCGTAACGAAGACATTCGCCGCCAGACAGAAATCCTGGGTCATGCCTTCGACGAGGTTATCCTTTACCAGGATGCCTGCCAGCGTGGCCGAAAGGATGGTGAAGTTCTGGCTATTCTTCGTGAAGGCCTCGGAGGAACTGAACGCACCCGCCATGTCGAAGAAATCCACGGTGAGTTCCTGGCTATTGACGAGGCCCTGCACCGCCTCGAAACCGGTGATCTCTGCCTGATCCTCATCGACCAGGTGGAAGAGGCCCTTGAGCATATCGCCAGGCGCGTCGCCGAAAACTGATCAACCGCCCGGTTAAGACTGCAGTCAGAATCGCAGAAGGCAACCATTTACAAAGAGTTGATGGTTTATAAGGAGAGGTGTTTGTCAAGACATGAATAACTTGAAAAATCATCGTTATTATCTTTTGATTGTTTCTCTTTTTTTTGTATCTTGTGCCTCTCTTTCATATAAAAATCTTGAGTGTACATATCATTACGGCGGCTCTACGCAGTCTATGATCGTAAAGCCGGTCACGGATCCTTACAAGGTTGAAGCAACGCAAATTGCATTTAAAGATTCTAAAACTGAAGAAATAATCAAAACGGATTTTCTTTTCAAGGTGGTCTATATCGTGCCTCCGGCTGATGATGCGGCGATTAATATTTATGTTTATTATCTTTCAAAGACGGGACAGGCGCCAATCCATCAGGTGAAGTATTTGCCCCCGTTCCCGGTCGGGGATGATAGCCAGCCGTTTGGATTTACAGGCTTGCAAAATGTTTACGAACCCGCTCTGGGAAGAGCCTTTCAATATTGCTGCCGGTGGAAATAAATATTTTGAAAAGGGAAACATGAAGATTTTAAGTATTACATTTTTTTTGATCCTTTTTTTGCTATTTCCCCGTGCAGGTGCTGCTCAGGAGCAGATCGTTCGCATCAGTTTTGTGGGAGATATAATCCCAGATTCCGCAATAGGGCAGATTTCTATTGCGTAGCAATAGGGATTGGGTTAAAAATGCGTAAGGAAATTGAT
>MWDG01000049.1 GCA_002070455.1 Deltaproteobacteria bacterium ADurb.Bin151 | reverse complement strand
TCAACAGGTTTTCAACGGAATCATGCTGGGAAGCACCTATGCGATTGTTGCCCTTGGGTTGACAATGGTTTTTGGCATCCTGCACGTTCCGAATTTTGCTCACGGGCAAATGTACATGCTTGGCGCGTATGTCTGCTTCTTTTTAATTACGGTATTCGGATTTGCCTACTGGCCCGCGCTTGCCTTATCGGCCATCGTTCTTGCTCTGGCCGGTGTTGTGCTGGAATTTCTGGTTTTCAGACCGGTCCGTGACGCGGGGGGCGTAACTCCGTTTATCGCAGCGCTGGGTGCGCTGATCATTTTGGAAAATGCCGTTGTTGTTTTATGGGGACCGGAAGGTCACCGCATTCCGAACCCCTATCCCGGTATTATTGATGCCTTTGGAATTACCATGTCCACGCAACGCCTGCTGGTAATCGGGGTTGCGGTTCTTCTGATTATCATTCTGCAGATTTTTATCAAGAAGACAACGCTGGGCAATACGATCCAGGCCGTCGCCCAGAACAGGGAGGGCGCAACCCTGATGGGCATCAATGTCAACCTTGTTTCTGCCCTGACCTTTGCCATTTCCACGGGGCTGGCAGCGATTGCCGCCTGCCTGGTCGCTCCCATTTTCATGATATCGCCCAGTATGGGGTCTATGGTCGGCATGAAAGCATTTGTTATCGTGATTCTCGGCGGATTAGGCAGTATTCCGGGGGCGATTGTCGGTGGTTTGATTCTTGGATTGATCGAAGCCATCGGCGGCGGATATTTATCAGCAGCCTACAAAGATGTGTTTGGTTTTGGCGCACTTGTGCTGATCCTCTCGTTAAAACCGACCGGTTTGTTCGGGAAGGAGATTAAGGGCAGATGATGAATTGGTTAAAAGAGAATTGGTTTTACCTCACAGTTCTGGTGATTGCCCTGGCCATTCCTCACATGATCACAAACCTGTATTATGCGCAGATCATCACCATGAGTTGCATCTTTGCCATTGGTGCGTTGAGTATGAATCTGATTATGGGTTATACGGGACAGATGTCTCTGGCGCATGGCGGTTTTTTTGCAATCGGTGCATACAGCATGGGAATCCTTACCTCCACTTTGGGCTGGAATTTTTGGTTGGCATTGCCTGCTTCGGCCCTACTTGCGGCTTTCATCGGTTTTTGGGTCGGTTTGCCGGCTCTGCGGACACGGGGGGCCTATTTTGCCATTACCACGCTTTGTCTTGGTGAAATCATTTATCTTCTCGCGGGCAACTGGATGGAGCTGACAGGTGGTCACACCGGCATGGTGGGAATTCCCCTGCCGAGTCCTGTCGCCATTCCCGGTGTGGGGCAAATCACGTTTGATTCGCCGGCTTCCCAGTATTATCTGGTGTTGTCTTTTCTCCTTTTGACCCTGTTTGTCATGTATCGTTTGATCAATTCAATGAGAGGGCGGACTTTCCTCGCGACAGCCATTAACGAAGATCTGGCGGAAGCGGTTGGTATAAACATCTTCCGTACGAAGTTACTTTCTTTTGTTGTGGCCAATTTTTTTGCCGGATTGGCCGGAGGCATTTATGCCAGTTTGATGGGAAGCATTTCTCCATCGGTAGCTTCAGTTACCATGACTTTCAACTTCCTGATGTATGTGCTTCTGGGAGGCATGACGACACTGGCAGGTCCGGTTATCGGTGCTTTTATTATTCCCATCCTGCTGGAGTATCTGCAGTTTTTGCAGGATTACCAGATGATTTTATTCGGATTCCTGCTGATTGTTGTCATTATCTATTTCCCGACAGGTTTTATGGGATTATTTAACAAATTACGCGACAGGGTTCAGAACTCAAAAGTAGGAGGCCGACGTGCTTCTTAAAGGTGAAAATTTGGTGAAAAGTTTTGGCGGTACCGTTGCTGTCGATGATGTGAGCTTTGAAGTCAACGAGGGAGAGATCCTGGCGATTCTGGGTCCCAATGGGGCCGGCAAATCTGTTCTTTTCAGCCTCATCAGCGGAGCGGGCAGACCGACGTCCGGCAGTATCAAATTCGCGGGAGACGAAATTGCCGGTTTGAGCGCGAACCGGATCTCCCGCAAGGGGATTGCACGGACATTTCAGTTGACTGCTCTGTTTGAAAAATTGCCGGTGGCGGCCAATCTGGCCCTGGGATACTATAAATGCACAACCAGCGGATTCTGGGGATCGCTATTTCACACTCCTCAATGGAAAAAAGATAAAAAGAAAGTTGAAGAAAAAGTTATAGAGATACTGACCTTCGTGGGGTTGGGATCCAGGGCCTTCGACACAGCTTCTTCCATTTCCCAGGGAGAGCAAAGGATGTTATCCATTGGGATTGCCCTGATCAGTAATCCGAAACTCATTTTGTTTGACGAACCGACAGGTGGACTGATTCAGGAGGATACGGAGCGGATTACCGAACTCATTCGAAAGATCAATAAAAAAGGCATTACCGTCTGTCTGATTGAACACAAGATGCGGATGATTATGGATCTGGCCGACAGAATCGTTGTTTTGAACTACGGGAAAAAAATTGCCGAAGGAAGGCCATCGGATGTCGCGGCTGACCCGCAGGTCATCGAAGCCTACCTGGGAAGAAAAAAAGATGCTGAAACTCATTAATGTAACCACAATGATCGGCGAGCATCAGGTCATTCATGATGTTTCGCTGCAGATTGCAAAGGGTGATTTTGTTGCGCTGCTCGGAGGAAATGGCGCTGGCAAGACAACTTTATTTAAAACGATTGTCGGGTTGCTGCCTCCGGTAAAGGGCAGGGTGGAGTTCAAGGGTGAGGAAATCAGCCACATGCCCGCACATAAAATTGTAAGCAGGGGCCTGGCACTGTGTCCTGAAGGAAGACAGCTTTTCCCACAGCTTTCGGTATACAGAAACCTGATGCTGGGGGCTTATCATCGAAAAGATAAACAAAACGTTAAGGAAACACTGGAGCAGGTTTATGTCCTGTTCCCGCGCTTGAAGGAAAGATTCAAGCAGCTGGCCGGGACATTCAGCGGAGGGGAGCAGCAGATGCTGGCGATCGGGCGGGCGATCATGTCCAAGCCGGAGATGCTGCTTCTGGATGAGCCTTCCATGGGACTGGCGCCGATGGTTGTGGAAGGAATCGCCGAAGCGATCACCGAGCTCAATAAAATGGGCATTACGGTTTTTCTGTCCGAACAGAATGCGCAAATCGCCCTGATGATTACGCGGCATGGTTACGTTCTGGAAAACGGCCGTCTGGTGCTGGACGGTTTGAGCAAAGACCTGATTCATAACGAAAAAGTGAAAAAAGCATACCTGGGAACTTAATAAAATCATTACATCTGAAAAATCCGGTTATGCGATATCAAGAGCTCATGATTCTGCAGTAGTTGATGAGCTCTTTTTTGCGTTTTGAGACCGGATGGAAATAATATGCCGCACTTCATGCATTCCCTGTGAGAGTGTTTTCAAACCCATCCATCAATCGAGAATTGCATTGCGTAAAACATCGTGATAAATATTTTATACACGGTTTACATGGCATACACGTCGTTTTCGGGAGAAAATCTTTTGACCAAAAAAAAATCCGCAATCTGGTCTTTCTTTTCATCTGTTTGGCTGGCCATTGCCCTCCTTCTTCTTATTGCGTTGATTGCCATGATCGGAACGCTCTTCCCCCATCGGGAGGCTGCAGCGGAACTTGCGGTACGGATGCCGCAAGGCCTTTTTTCATTTCTTCAGAAAATGCAGGTGTTTGATCTGTACCACTCCGTCTGGTTTTTTGTCCTGATGGGCCTGCTGGCCTGTAACCTGGTCATTTGCTCACTGGATCGATTACCGACTGCATTACGCCGTTTTCGCGCGAAACCTGATCCGCGCGATCCGGTGCCTTTTAAGAATCTTCCGGAAGAAAATATTTTTTATCCGGAATCGGATGTGAAAAAAGCGGCGGAGGCAGCCATCCATTTGCTGAAAAAGAAATATCATTCTTTTCAACAGGCGGATGAGCCAGGCAGCGTTCATCTCTGTGCACAGAAGGGACGCTTTGCTCATTTTGGCGTTTACATGGTTCATCTGAGTGTTCTGGGATTCATATGCGGCGCGGTAATCGGTTCCGTTTTGGGTATCGAGGGGGCTGTTAAAATGCTGGAAGGGGAGATGGTCAGCAGTATCGATCTGCGCAATAGCGGAGGAACGATGCCCCTTCATTTTTCGGTGCGCTGCGACAAATTTACGATAAAACGATATGAAAATGGAGCTCCCAAAATTTTTCAGTCTGACTTGACATTTTTTATAAATGGCCGGGAGGTCCGTTCGACCAAGCTTTTTGTGAATCATCCTGTTGAGTTCGAAGGGTTCAGCTTTTATCAGGCAAGTTATGGTCCGGCTCCGGGAAAAAAAGCAACGCTGGCGCTGCTCCGCGCGGACGGCCGGCGTGACATAGTGAATGTCCTTGCGGGGTATACGTTTAAACTTCCGGGAAAGGAGGGGACCTTTCAGGTTCTGAGAGTTGAAGATAACATGATGCAAATGGGCCCGGCGATTAAAGTCGCCGTCCGTTCTGAAAAGGGAACAGTAACTTTCTGGGTTTTCCGCGAGATCGACCGGATCAGAAAGATGATCCCTGATGTTTTCGAACAGGTTCCGGTTTTTAATCCCGGTCTTTTCCGTCCTTATACATTTTCTCTTCTGGGGATTGAGGAAAAATATTATACAGGACTTCTTGTTAACCGCGATCCGGGGGCTCCTGTTGTGGCATTATCGGCGGTCTTTCTAATTTGTGGTTTGATGATCATTCTTTTTTCGTACGCGCGTCAGATCTGGATCCGGATTGATCAGGTCAATGGCAGGGTCCGCATCGGCATTGCGGGACGAAGTATCAGGAATCAAGTTGGCCTGAAACGGGAAATGCGTCATCTTCTTGCACAGCTGGAAAATAATCTGGAGAATTCAAAGTGATCAATACGGCCATTTTGAGCTGGGTGACATTTATTTATTTTGGTGCTTTTGTTTTTTACCTTTTCCGGATGATTCTGGGGCGTGAATTTGGGGGGCAACTGGCAAGCTGGATGACGCTCATCGGGTTTATTGCCCAGAGTATTGCGCTCATCATCCGCTGGAAGACTTCCTACGATCTCGGCATCGGACACGCACCGATGACCAATTTTTACGAGTCGCTGATCTTCTTTGCCTGGACAGTTGTTTTTTTGTATCTGCTCATGGAGTGGCGTTTGAAGAATCGTAGCATTGGCGTTTTTGTGATGCCCGCCGCATTTTTGATGATGGCCTACGCCTCCATCGGCCCGGGAATCAGCAACCGTATTGAACCCCTGATTCCCGCACTGCAAAGCAACTGGCTGACGTCACATGTCCTGACCTGTTTTATGGGTTATGCCGCCTTCACGGTCACTTTTGCGCTGGGGATTATGTTCTTTTTGAGGAAAGCCGCCGCTCATGATTCGTCCGGTGTACGTGGTTTGATCCATATGCTCCCTTCAGAAGATCAGATCGACGAGCTGATCTATTCCTGCGCGACCCTGGGGTTTATTTTTCTCACACTGGGGATTGTGACCGGTTCTGTGTGGGCGCATTATGCATGGGGTTCCTACTGGAGCTGGGACCCGAAGGAAACCTGGTCGCTCATTACCTGGCTTGCTTATGCCATGATGCTTCACGTCCGCCTGATGCGCGGTTGGCGTGGTCTGCGCATGGCGATCATGGCCATCATCGGTTTTGCTTGCGTACTTTTTACCTATCTCGGTGTCAATCTGTTGCCGAGTCTGCACAGCTACCTGATCTGATGACGTTTCAGGTTCTTTAAATTATCTTTTCAGAAAATTCAGAAGCTCATGAATGTCCGGCAATTCCCGGATCGGATAAACCTTCACGAAGATCGCCTTTCTCTGTTCGTCAAGGATGATGTTGGCCCGTTCGGAAAAACCGAGCTTTTCAATGAATATGCCCAGTTTTGCCGCTATACCGCCGTGAGGCCAGAAATCCGCAAGCAAGTTGACTTTTTCAATGCCTAAACTTGCTGCCCAAGCTTTTTTACAGGGGACGGAATCAACGGACAATCCCAGGGGTACGGTGTTGTGTGACTGGAAGGTTTCAAAGTTGGCTTCCAGTGATTGCATTTGTTTGGCACACACTTCCGTCCAGGCCAGCGGATGAAAAGACAAAAGGATTTTTTTGCCTGCCATTGCCGCCGTGTCCACGACCGCTTCTGTGTGACTTTTCAACGAAAAATCCCCGAACAAATTCCCAATTTCAATTCTGGCCATGTTGTTTTCTCCTTTATTAAATCAGGTTTAATTTTTGGTTGGCGATTTTACCGGCCTTTGAAGGCCCCTCTTTCCTGGCTTGAAGCCGGATAAACTCCTGTCATGGTTAATCGATGCTCATCAGGGACTGCCAGCGGTCCCACTCGGTTTCGTGCGGCAGACCTTTGTCGCTGATCAGTTTCAATATGGTTTCCTCGTTGAAACGCAGATAGGGGTTGACCCTGCGCTCTTCGGCCAGGGTGGAAAAGAGAAAATCAGGATCACGGGATTGACGGTATTGCTTGATGTCCTGGTTTTGCGGCTCCAGGTGTCTGGCGAACGCGAGGGAGTCCCTCACATAATCGTGTCCGGCAAAAATCCTTGTGTCGTCCGGCAGCGTCATCAATCGTTTTACGGACAGGAAGAAACCTTTCAGATCGCCGGAGAAGCAATTTCCGACGGTTGCGTTGAAAAGGGTGTCGCCGGTAATAAGGTTATTGCCTGAATGAAAGCAGATCGAGTCTTTGGAGTGTCCCGGTGTCCGGTAAACCACCACAGGTTCATCATCAATCCAAATGGTTTCATGATCGGCAAAGGTCGTACAGTCCAGAAACCGGGCGTCTGTTTTCTTGAGCAGATGATCGTCGCCCGGGGTGTGATCATGATGCCGGTGCGTGTTGGTTACATATTTCAGGATCAGATGATTATCCTTCAGAAAAGCCAGGATTTCCAACCATGCACCTCCGTCGACGGCCATGGCCTCCGCCCTGCCGTAAAGGAGATAGGCCAAATTATCCCCGTAGCGAAACTGCTGAATGTTGAGCATGTAATTCCCCGGTTTTCACTTGACAATTTTAAATATTTCCCTGGCCTTCGGATCGGCGGCCGTACGCAGAAGTTCAAATAGAACCATTTCCGTTGATGTGATCTGCGCCCCCGCTCTTTTGATGGCCCCAATGCCAACTTCCCGGTTTTCTGTTGTGCGAGAAGAGACGGCATCGGCGACCAGATGGACGCTGTAGCCATTTTGTATTAAATCCAGGGAGGTTTGATAAACGCAGATGTGGCATTCGATGCCGGTCAGAACGACGTGCCGGCGGGTCAGGGATTCGAGCTGGTCACGAAAGGAAGGGTTTGACCAGCAGCTGAAAGTTTCTTTGGCAATCGGTTTCAGACCACCCAGTTCTTCCGAAATCTGCCCGATGGTCGGACCAAGTTTATCAGGGGTTTGTTCCGTGATCATCATCGGCAGGCCAAGCGCCTGAAATCCCCGTATCAGTTTAACATTGTTGGCAAAAAGATTTTCTTTGTTCACCATGGCCCGGGCCAGATTGCCCTGAAAGTCAATCATCACTAATACGGCGGCAGTGCGGCTTAACATCTTACTCTTTCTCCGTTTACGCTGATGAGTCAAGATAGTTAATTTGCTTAATCCTTGTCAATCATTATTATTGCTGATAAAAGGAAGGTATAAACGAAAAGAGGAAGAGAAATGACTTTACCGAACCGGGAAAATATTATTTTGCACCAGTACCGCGATGGTGTTTTGTCTGAAGTATCGATGCCATTTTCCACGGAATATGCCGTGTTGTTGAAAATCAATGGCAGTGCGTACATCACGATGGCCTGCTCCGGCAATTACCTGCGCGAACACATTACCGGTTATCTCATTACAGAAGGCATCATCAGCAACACGAATCAAGTTCAGGCCATCGAATTCGACGAGACCGGTTTAACGGTCAATGCCTTACTGTCCGCCGACAAAATCATTGCGGAGAAACTTGAAAGGATTAAAACCATCACCGCCGCCGGTGGTAGAAGCAGAAAGAATATGCCTTCCGAAGATCTGGTTCGACGCAGTCTGCCGCAAGTCCGGGCGGAGGTTGTCCTTCAGTGCATGAATGAATTTCTAACGTATTCGCGTGAGCATGAAGCAACTCACGGGGTTCATGGCGCCGCTCTTTATTCGCTGGAAGGGAGGCGAGAGGTGTTCTTTGATGAAATCGGACGTCACAACGCCATTGACAAAGTCATCGGCCATGCGGCGGTAAATGGCATAAGTCTCGAAGACAAAATGATTTGTTCGACCGGACGCATATCCAGCGAGATCTCTTTCAAAATAATCCATGCGCGGGCGCCGGTCCTGGTAACGCGTGCATCACCGACCGTGCTGAGCGTAAGTCTTTTGAGGCACTATAATATCCTGAGTATCATTCGAGCCGTCAACGACCGGTTTTACGTGGTAAACGGTAAGGAAAAAATCATCCTGTAGCCCGGAAGGGATGTTCCGGCAAAAGAAGGATTCTTCTGCTCGGGAAGTGCAAAAGACCGTGCTTTCATTTCTCAGTTTCTTTCTGTATAAAGATTTTTCATGGATGGAGCCGTTTACAAAGGGGTATTAACGCACACCGGAGGAAAGACTTTCCTTCAGGGTCAAGACGATGTCAGGCACCTGGAGGACGAAATCATTTGGAAAGGATACGTAGCGCACTTCAACGGCCTTGCGGTCTGTGCCCGCAGGCTTCCCCAGAGGGACTACGAAACGGGCAGTCCTATCATTATTATGTGGCCGGATGTGCCGGCTGCAGACGAATCAACGGTGGAGATTTATTTCAACGAACGGCTGGTGAAATATCCGACATCCTTTCTGGGGCATATGGCCGTCAATGTGGGCGGTGAAATATTCAACTTTTCACATCTGATCAACGAAAATGAAGTATTGAAGTCCGAAGAATATTTTTTCCGTCCCGCACTGGGCGAGTTTGCGCCGCATCCGGTTTACGGACACGACAACACGGATGATCCGCAAAAACCCTATTATGATAAATTCGGAAGGCTTTTCATGCGGACGATCCATGTCTTGAGAATCACCGGCCTGGACACGCAAAAGTTCTCTCAACTATTCCACGACGAACTGGATAAGATCAAAAACACGCCAACCGATCCGAAAAAACCCGGAGAATATAAAGATTTTAATATCCTTACCAATAGTTGTTCTACAATCATCAGAGACGGATTTAAGAAATACGGTTTTAAAAACAGCCGGGGCATCTTCCCGCGGGATCTTTTTGTAAATATTTCCTATTTCTTTCTTAAGCAGTTGGAAAATCCAAATATCAAGGCCTCTCTAGCCAGACTTTATCAGCTTCCTGTCCCGGAGGCCGCTCCCAGTGCCATGCCGCCCCTTTTGAATCCATTGAATCTTATAAAACAGCGCATTTTGCGATCAGCGTAAAATTCCAACGCAAGGCTAATGCAGATTCCAGTCATCTTTTACCCTCCGCGTTATCCGCGCATGAACGTACACGCGAACCGGAGGGCATTTTAGATGGAAAAACAAAACGAACGGCGCGCTCGTATAACAGGTAATCCCACGCCCAGTTGGTCAGCACCATCACACGGTTACGAAAGCCGATTAAATTGAAAAGATGAATAATGAGCCACATCATCCAGGCAATAAATCCCTTAAAAGTCCTTTTACCGATGGCAACGCCCGCCGCCTTGCGGCCGATAGCGATCATCGATCCTCTGTCTGCATAATGGAAGGGTTCAGGCGCTTGCCCGGCAATTTGATGTACAATATTTTGTGCGGCTTTGACACCGGACTGAATGGCAACCTGCGCGACCATCGGCAATACACGCTGGTCTTCTTGAATGGCGGCCAGATCACCGATTACGTATATGCGTTCGTCATTCACAATCTGGAGCGAGGTACGCACCGATACGCGTCCGTCACGGCCTACGGGAATGTCGGAATCGGCCGGAAGGTTTTCTCCCCGAACTCCCGCCGTCCAGACGACTGTATTTGTCAATATCGTTTCCCCGTCTTTAAGGATCACCTTCTCCTTCGTTACTTCGGCAACCGCCTTGTTCAGATACACACACACGCCCATATCGCTTAACTGCCGCACCGTGTAATTGCGGATGTTGTCGGGCATGGGTGCGACCAGAGATTGCGCGGCCTCCAGTAATGTGATTGTCACTTCAGAAAAATCAATCGACGGATAATCCTTGACCATCGGACCGGAGATGAGTTCAGCCAGCGCCCCTGAATATTCTACGCCGGTTGCCCCGCCGCCCACAATGACAAATGTCAGCAGGGCCTTCCTTTTATCCGCTTCTGTCTCACGCGATGCCGCTTCAAAGCAGCAGATGATATGATTTTTAAGTGCGACGGCTTCTTCGAGCGTCTTGAGAAAATAGGCGTGTTCTGCGACGCCCGGAATGTCAAATGTGGATGTGACGCTCCCAGTGCCGATAATCAGATAATCGTAATCAAGCGTTACTATGTCTGTTTCAATTCGATGGTTTTGCCGGTCAATGCGCCTTGCATGCGCAAGAAGAAATTGAACATTGGGTATTTTCCAGAAGACGCTGCGCACCGGATAGGCGATGTCCTCCGCATCAAGCTCCGCCGCCGCCACCTGATAGAGAAGCGCCAGAAACGTGTGATAGTTGTTGCGGTCTACAACAGTCACATCGATCGGCTGGTTCGCGAGCGTTCGGGCGGCCCACAGGCCGCCAAATCCCGCACCGATGATCACGACTTTAGGTTTTTTCTTCGCCGATGCATTAGACATGAATGAGCTTATCCCTTCTCATCGCTGATCCGCTGAGGGGAAAGGATGAATGTATGCGGCTTCCTCCTCGCCCTGAATCCCTCCCCGAGAGGGGAGACCGGACCTATTTCTTTTTGGAAACAGCTTTGTGTAGGGTCGCCGGTTTATTCTTTTTTATCTTTACAAGCGGCTTTGCACTTTTGGTCTTTGCAAGGGTTTTCGGATTTTTCACCACCTTCTTGGATCGCTTTGTTTCTTTTTCCGGTTCCAGCGCGAGTTCCAAAACATCCATCATGTCGCTGACAAAATGGAAGGTCACGCTTTTTCGCACATTGGCCGGAATATCTTCAACGTCTTTGCGGTTCCATGCGGGAAGAATGAGCGTTTTAATTCCCGCGCGATAAGCCGCCAATACTTTTTCTTTAATGCCGCCCACCGGCAGCACCGTACCGCGCAGGGTAATTTCACCGGTCATGGCCAGCTGTTTTTTGACTTTGCGGTTGGTAAGCAGAGAAGTCAGCGCCGTGAGCATCGTCACTCCTGCCGATGGCCCGTCCTTGGGTGTCGCGCCTGCCGGTACGTGGATGTGGATATCACGATCATCGAAGAAATCGGGATCCACATTCAGTTCGCGGGCGTTTGTCCGAATGAAACTCAATGCCGCTGACACGGATTCCTTCATGACATCCCCGAGCTGACCTGTCAGCGTCAGGCCCTTTTTCCCTTTCATGGCGGTGGCTTCGATAAAGAGCACGTCGCCGCCAACAGGAGTCCAGGCCAGTCCGATGGCGATCCCGGGCCTGGTGATGCGCGCATCGATATCCGTCGGGACACGCACCGGCCCCAGGTAATGGGAGATATCCTTCTCCGTGACCGTTTTGGATTTCATGATGCCTTCGGCAATTTGCGCTGCAACGCCCCGGCACGCATTGGCGATTTCACGCTCCAGATTGCGCACCCCGGCTTCACGCGTATAGCCGGTAATGATGGTGGAAAGTGCTTTGCCTGTCAACTTGAACTGTTCGTCCGTCAACCCGTTTTCCTTCAGTTGCCGCGGGACTAAATAACGCTCCGCGATCTTAACCTTTTCCTCCTGCGTGTAGCCGGTGAGTTCGATGACTTCAAGCCGGTCCAGCAGAGCCGGCGGAATGGTGTCCAGCATGTTGGCCGTCGCAATGAACAGGACGCGCGACAGATCAAACGGCACATCCAGGTAGTGGTCAGTGAAGGTGTTGTTCTGCTGTGGGTCCAGAACCTCCAGAAGCGCCGATGAAGGGTCGCCGCGGAAGTCACTGCCCAGTTTGTCGATTTCATCGAGCATGAATACAGGATTATTGGATTCCGCGCGCCGTAGCCCCTGAATGACTCGTCCCGGCAGAGCGCCAATGTAAGTGCGACGATGCCCTCTGATTTCTGCCTCATCACGAACTCCGCCAAGTGCGATGCGCACAAACTTGCGCCCGAGTGCCCGCGCGATGGAGTGCCCCAGTGAAGTCTTGCCCGTGCCCGGAGGTCCCGTAAAACAAAGGATCGGACCCTTGGAATCCGGTTTGAGCTTGCGAACGGCAAGATATTCGATGATGCGCTTTTTCGGCTTGGCAAGCCCATAGTGGTCTTCATCCAGAATCTTCCGCGCAAGGGCGATGTCAAGATTATCCTCCGTGGACTTATGCCAGGGCAGCGCGGTCACCCAGTCGAGATAGGTTGATGATACGGTGTATTCTGCCGAAGACGGGTGCATTCGGGAAAGACGCTCCAATTCCCTCAAAGCCTCTTTTTTGGCTTCCTCCGGCAGGTTTTTCTCTTCGATCTTTTTTCGGTATTCGTCGGTTTCCACCGTGTTTTCGTCGGTTTCACCAAGTTCCTGTTTAATCGCTTTGAGCTGCTGCCTGAGGTAGTATTCACGCTGGCTTTTGTCGATATCGTCCTTGACCTTGGTCTGGATTTTATTCCCCAGTTCAAGAACATCCATCTGGTGGTTCACCATTCGTGTCAGTTCTTTGAGCCGCTGCTTCACATCGACAGTGTCCAGGACCTTCTGCTTTTCCTCTACCGGTGCGTTGATGATCGAAGCAATAAGATCGGCCAGGGTGCCCGCTTCCGCAATGGATTTGGCCATGGGGCCGAACTCCGGAGGAAGAAACGGCGAGAGCTTTAAGATGCGGTCGAAAAGGGCCAGCAGGTTGGACATCAGCGCCTCGGTTTCCAGGTCCTTTACCTCTTTTTCCTCTAAAAGGTTGATGCTGGCCTGCTGGTAGGGTTTTCCTTCAACGAGCTCTTTTATCGAAAAACGGCTGAGCCCCTGCAGAAGAAGCTGTGTGCGGTTTTCCGTTGTTTTTGCCATTTTCAGAATGACCGCGCAGACACCCACTTCATGCAGATCGTCTTTCCCATACTGGTTCGGTGTTTCCGGTTCCTTTTTAGACATGATCAGTCCCACGAGCCGGTCCTTGGTCATGGCTTCGTCCACCAGCACCGAAGCGCTTCCGGTGACTTCCAGCGGAATCATGGTTTTGGGAAATACCATTACATTTTGCAACGGTAGAATCGGAATGATTTCCGGGATGTTAAAATTATTTTTATTTTGAGTGACGTTTTGTTCCGTCATGCCTGCCTCCTGTTGTGATCGAAAAGAAAATCCACTATTTTGTCGAAATGACTGACACGCGATGTGATTTATGAACCGGCACTTTGCTCATCCTCACCATCAAAATGCCGTCGGCGTAGGACGCTACCGCAGATTCAGCGTCTACCGGCGCGGGCAGGGGGACACTTCTTTCAAAGTACCCGTGCGGAATTTCCGCCTGGCAGTAGCGCGCGTTTTGTAAAAGTTGGATCGCCTTGCGAATTCCTGCAATTTTTATTTTATTCCGATTGACCTCAATATGCAGTTCGTCTTTATTCAGCCCGGCAATATCAGCAAGCACGATGATCTCATCCGCCGATTCATAAAGATCAATGTTGGGGCGCCAGATGCATTTGTAATTTTTAAAAGCCGGACTTACCAGATGAAAGATTTCATCCACTGCTTTCTGAAATTCATCTTCAAAATTACCGCCGAAATTAATTTTTATGTAAGTCATGTTTCGCCGCCTTTTTGTGCCGGATTTTTCATTGCATGAAAAGTATAGTCATTCCGATGTGAATTGTAAAGACCGGGGAGATAACAGGCAATGGGTTATAGGTGATGGAGCATGGGTGATAAGCGAAAAGATGTTAAAAAAATAGCTGGTTAAATAAAAATAATTTTGCTATGGAGAGCCCGCCCTGTTTAATGAACAAAGGTAATGGACATCCCCCCGGTAAAGAATAGTTGCATTCTATCCGATACTAATCCAGCCAGATGACCGAAAAGAAAGAGAAATATGAAGAAAGATCATTTAAGAAACGTTGCCATTATTGCCCATGTCGACCATGGTAAAACGACTCTGCTCAATGCCATGCTCAAACAGACCGGTGTCTTCAGGTCCAATCAGGCGGTGGAAGACCGTGTGATGGATTCCATGGCGCTGGAAAAGGAACGCGGGATTACGATTGCGGCAAAGAACACAGCCGTGGACTATAACGGCGTAAAAATCAATATTGTCGATACTCCCGGACATGCCGATTTTGGCGGCGAGGTCGAACGCAGCCTCAACATGGTGGACGGCGCGATGCTTCTGGTCGATGCCAGTGAAGGTCCGCTGCCTCAGACGCGCTTTGTGTTGAAAAAAGCCCTTGCACTGCGTTTGCCTATTATTCTGATTATTAATAAAATTGATCGTCCCGACGCCCGCATTGAAGAGGTCATCTCCGAGACCTATGATCTCTTTATTGACCTGGGTGCCGAAGAACATCAAATTGATTTTCCAATTTTGTATACCAATTCCAAGCTTGGTGTCAGCCACAGAAAGCCCGGCGATGACAGCTCCGATCTGCAGCCGCTTCTGCAGACCATTATTGAGTTTATTCCTGCGCCCCAAGGGGATGATGAGGCCAATACACAATTTCTGGTGACCAATCTGGATTATGATCCTTATGTCGGCCAGATTGCCGTTGGACGCCTGCAAAGCGGAAGACTCGAGATGAATAAATTATACAGTCTTTGCGCGCAGGAGAAAATGATCGGAGGCGTCAAGCTCTCCGCCCTTTACACTTTTTACGGGCTGACCAAAAAACCGGTGAACGCCGCTGAGTCGGGAGATATTATTTCACTGGCCGGTGTGGAAAACGTTACCATCGGTGATACAATTTCCTCACTCGATCAGCCGCAGGCCCTGCCGCGTCTCATTGTTGATGAACCAACCGTTTCTATGGTGTTTTACGTCAACGATGGCCCGTTTGCCGGCAGGGAAGGAAAATATCTGACATCACGCCATTTGCTGGAACGGCTGGAAAAAGAAGCCCTGCGCAACGTGGCCATCAGAATCAGAAAACTGGATCGAACCGATGCATTTGAAGTTTGCGGAAGGGGTGAATTGCAGATGGCGGTGCTCATTGAAACCATGCGCCGTGAAGGGTATGAATTGATGGTTTCAAAACCTCAGGTGATTACGAAGAAGCAGGACCACGTAACCCTCGAGCCCATGGAAAGACTGTTTTTGGACATTCCCGAAGAGTTTGTCGGAAGAATCACGGAAAAGCTGTCCATCCGCAAGGGGAGGCTGGAGAGCCTTGTCAATAAAGGCAGCGGCCGGGTCAGCATGGAATTTCTGATTCCATCACGAGGCCTGATCGGTTTCCGCAGTCAGTTTTTAACGGATACCAAAGGAGGCGGCGTAATGAATTCGCTTTTGGAAGGATACGCACCATGGTCCGGTCCGATTCCGCAGCGCAGTACGGGGGTGCTTGTGGCCGACCGTGCCGGACGTGTCACAGGCTATGCGAGTTATGCAATGGAGGACCGTGGCGAAATGATTGTTGATGTAGGCACCGATGTTTACGCGGGCATGATCGTGGGCGAGCGCAATCGTAATCAGGACCTTAACGTCAACATTGTCAAGGAAAAGAAGCTGACCAACATGAGGGCCTCAACATCCGATGCCACCGTGATTCTAAGGCCGCCCAGGATTTTATCGCTGGATCAGGCGATCGAATTTATTGCAGAAGACGAACTGGTAGAAGTGACGCCACTCAATGTCCGCCTGCGCAAGATGGAACTTGATTCGACACGACGCCAGATGAAGGCCCGTAGAGAAGATTCCTGATAAGCACCTGTCTTTGATGCTGTCCTTAAGCTCAAAACGATTCCATGACTCAGGGAAATTGTTTCTGCTTCCGCATGGATGCAGGTGATGATAAAAATTACGGTTTGAAAAATTAACGCCAATCAACCGTTACGGTATCGTAACGGTTGATTGGCGCAGTATAAAATTGATTATTTCTTTGCTTTTTCTGCTACCTGTCCAACTGCATCGGCTGTTTTTTCCGCACCCTCTTTGACGGCCTCTCCGGTTTTCTTTACGGTGTCTTTTGCTGCATCAACTGTTTTTTCTGCGCCTTCTTTCACAGCTTCTCCGGTTTTTTGCGCGGTGTCTTTTGCCGCATCAACCGTCTTCTCTGCACTTTCTTTGACGGCTTCGCCGGCCTGTTTCACGGTATCTTTTGTTGTATCAACTGTCTTTTCCGCGCTTTCTTTTACCGCTTCTACACCCTGATCAATTTGTTTGCCTGCTTTTTCCATTGCCCCTTCTTCTTTCTGACAGCCTGAGACGGCGACAACAAGAATGAGGGCAAAGATAACGGGAACGATCCCTTTCAGAAATGTGGCGAGTGTTTTCTTCATAGTGACCTCCTTTTTGTATTTGATATTATTATCTTTTGAATTTAGGATAAACAGACCTTTCATGTCAAGGAGAAATGATCAGCGGCTGAGTTCATCGCGGATGGCCATGCCGATGGTTTCCATCGCATAGGGTTTTTTAATGTAGGCCCCGGCCCCGAGTC
>MWDG01000048.1 GCA_002070455.1 Deltaproteobacteria bacterium ADurb.Bin151 | reverse complement strand
GCCGACGACGATGCCAACAAAGTTAGCCAAAGACCGGATGCGCATTCTTCAAGGAAGCGCAAAAAGAAACTATTCCTTCCCTACCGGTAGTTGCCAATCTGAAATTGGCAACTACATGCGACTTGGTATAAACAGGAGCAGCCCGTGATATACTTTCGCAGCGTCAGCCTGTCTTTTTTGGACAGGCAGCTATTTGATCAAATCAACTGGACGATTCATCCGAAAAGCCGCATCGGTCTGGTGGGAGACAACGGCACGGGGAAAACCACGCTCTTTCGCGCTATCCTTGAGCAGGTCCATCTCGATTCAGGGTTTATCGACATTCCAGACCGGAAGCAGAAAAAGATCGGTTATCTTCCGCAGGACCTGGTCGAACTGGAAGCAACGGGTCTGATTGAATATCTTCGCGGGAAAAGCGGCATTGCCCAACTCGAAGATGATATCCGCTTCCTTGAAGTGCAAATTTCACAGACCAGACCCAACACGCACGCCTATAGTGAACTCACCCGCCGCTACGGGGACGCTACAGCCGAATTTACCGCCCGCGACGGTTATGTCTTTGATGTTCGGGCCAGGCAGATCCTGAAAGGATTTGGCTTTCGCGAAAGCGATTTTAACAAAACCTGCGATTCATTTTCCGGCGGATGGAAAATGCGGATTCTGTTGACCTCCATTTTGCTTGCCCGCCCCGACATCATGCTGCTGGATGAACCCACCAACCATCTGGACACAGAAAGCATGGAGTGGCTGGAAAGCTATCTCAAGGATTATCCCGGAACGATCCTGGTCGTATCCCACGATCATTTTTTTCTGGATAAGATCGCCACGCAAATCGCCGAGCTGGCCAATCACCGAATTCACATTTACAAGGGTAACTATACCTATTACCTCGCGGAAAAAGAACGACGGATAGAAGCACTGAAAAAAGAAATGGAGCTGCAAAAAGCGCAGATCAAAAAAATTGAAGAATTTGTGGAGCGTTTCCGCTACAAGGCAACGAAAGCTTCCCAGGTGCAAAGCCGCATCAAGATGCTTGATAAATTTAAAGAAATAAAGCTTGAAGGAAGCTCTAAGAGTGTCACGATGAGATTTCCGGAAGGCAAAAAAAGCGTCAGGGAAGTGGTTAAAGTTTCCAATCTGGGTCATTCGTATGGTGATCTGACGGTTTTTTCCGGCCTGAATTTTTCACTTTTCCGCGGGGACAAAGTCGCTTTTGTCGGCGTGAACGGATCCGGAAAATCCACGCTGTCCAGGCTTTTGAGCCTTACCGAACAGCCCAGGCAAGGCATTGTGCAATACGGCGATCACGTCAACATGGCCTTTTTCTCACAGGAAAGTTCGCAAAACCTCAACTATGCAAACACGATATGGCAAGAAGTCAACTCCGTACCCTCCTCCGCAGATGATCAGACCAGGCGTAATCTACTGGGAGCATTTCTTTTCTCGGGAGACGACATTTTTAAATCGGTCGGCATCCTGTCGGGTGGTGAAAAATCACGGCTGGCGCTTTTAAAAATCATGCTCCTCGACACCAACTTTCTGATCCTGGACGAACCCACCAACCACCTCGACATCAAGACCAAAGATATTTTCCAAAACGCGCTGATCCATTATTCCGGTACAGTGGCCATTGTTTCCCATGACCGCTACTTTCTGGATCACCTGGTCAACAAGGTCTTCGAACTCAGGGACAACCGGATTTTTGATTATCACGGCAATTATTCCTACTTCATTGAAAAGCGTTCTCAGATGACTCCGGAGAGTGAACAGAAAGATCCCCGGTCAGAGCGTGCCATGGACAAAACCATCTCCTTGAAAGATAAAAAACGAATGGAGGCGGAGGAACGCAACCGGCTGTCAAAAATCAAAAACAACCTCAAAAAAGAACTGGCGGCGATTGAAGATAACATTGCTCAGCTGGAAGCCAAAAAGACAAGCATTGAAAAATCCCTGTGCGATCCGCAGACCCACAGGGATTCTGTAAAAATCAAAGAACTTACGATTGAATTCAAAACCATTGAAGACAAACTGGTTGAAGCCTACGCAGTCTGGACCGATCTTTCCTGCCGAATGGAAATAGAAACACCCATGAAATCCATATAGCCTTGAATGTCTTCCTCCTTCCCGTTCTCTCCGGCAAATCAAACCGTTCCCGTCAGGCGTGGATCTTACCATCACACCTGAAAAACGCCGGCAATACTTAAGCACCGTCCAGACCCGACCTTTCCATGTGCTGGTACCAGGTGGCCGGATCAGCCAGAAATTCTTCCGTATCTTTCAGCGACAACAGATGCTCGCGCTCAACTCCGGCCAGCATCTCAAAAAATGCTATCTCTTTCGGGTCTTTACATTGTTTTCCCAGCTTGGTGTATAAAGCGACTCCGCGTGCCTCAAAATCAATTGCCGTGCGGACAGCCTTGAGCTCGTCTTCCGTACCGGTAATCCGGGCGGATTTTTTTGCAGACATGGACTTCAATACCATCCCGGCCTGGGATTTCTTGACTTTCAGAGGAACCGTCGCAGGCCATTTCTTCTGCTCCTGCCATTTATCATGGAGTTTTTTGAGCATCTCATAATGCTCCTTTTCCTCATCGGCAATTTGCTTGAACATGTTCTTGCCCGCCATATTCCTGGTTTTCCGGGCATGAGCCAGGTAAAATTCGCGCTCTTTTTGTTCGTTTTCCAGAGCAAAAGTCAATGCGTTCATTCTTTTGTCCATGAATACCCCCTTTGGCGGATGATCATATTTATTCTGCATTATAGAGGACAATGTCGATTCAGGCAACACGTTTTTCTAACACACGTTTTTCTATCACTTATTTGTTATTGAATATCCCAGAGATATTCCGCCACATTGTTGCACAGATCGGAAATACGTTCCAGATGGCCCAGCATTTCGACAAAGATGGGACCGGCTTCCGGGCTGCATTCACGTGAATGAAACCTTCTCAGATGACTGTCCAGGGCTTCTCTCACCCTGACATCAATTTCTTCTTCACGGCGGATAACGTTTTTCACTTTTTCCGTATCAAAAACCTCCATCATCGCCAATGCGTCCATCAGGTTGCACTTGACCAGTTCCAGAACTTCCCCGAGCTCTTTCTCTCCACAACTGCTGAATTTTATCCTGCTCAACGCCTGCTGTGCAGAAAGAGCGCTGATTGACCGGATGTGGTTACCAATGCTTTTAATGTCTCCGGCCATTGCCGTGTAGGCAAAGACTCTTCTGGAAAGCTCTGCCGATAGTGGGCGGTTGGACACCTTCCAGAGAAACCTGACAATCTGTTCACGCAAATTATTCACAACCATTTCAACATAAGCAATATCCCTGGCTCTGCCTTCCTCATAAGAGGACATGAGATTCATGGTTCTGAAAAGCATAATCTGCGTAAGTTTCATCTGCCGCTGCAACTCCTTCAGGACGTGATCCAGAGATTTCACCGGATCAATCAAATCTTTCGGGCTGATATACTCCGGCCAGACAGGCAGAGCATCGTCTTCACCGGGCATGATTTTTTTCATCATAGCGGCAAAGGGCTTCAGGAAAAAAATAAACAAGGCGACAATCACCAGATTCAGCATAAAATGCGACCAGGTAATCTGCTGGGCGACGCTCGTGGACAGCTCTTTCAGCCCATCGATAAAAAACGGTAAAAAGGCCAGACAAATCAATACACCCAAGCATTTGAAAATTAAATGAGAGATGGCTGTTCTTTTACCGCTCACATTAGCGACCGCTCCTGCCAGAAGCGCCGTCACCGTCGTACCAATGTTGGCGCCCAAAACAATTGGTACGGCATTTTCCAGTGAAACGAGGTCCTGCTGCGCCAATACGGCTAAAATTGCAATGGGAATGGCAGAGGCCTGCACAATAGCTGTGGCGACCACGCCTACACCGACCCCATAAAGCGGATTTGTAGTCTGTGTAAAATAATGCATGAAGACAGGGGATTGTTTGAGAGGCGCCGCCGCCTGGCCGACAATATCGAGTCCCAGGAAAATGAGTCCAAAATAAAAAATCATTTCACCTGCCGTTTTCCAGATGCCCCGGCAGGTGATCCACAAGAGTCCGCCGGCGGAAATAATCAGGGGAGAAAATTCCGTGAACCGCCAGATGACGAACTGCACGGTCAGCGTGGTGCCAATATCCGCTCCCAGCACTATGGCAAGAGAACTGTAAAAACTGATTAATCCTGCGCTGACCAGACCGATGGTAAGCGCGATGGAGGCCGAAGAACTCTGGAAAAGGATCGCGGATGCGATGCCGGTAATTAAACCGTAGAAAGGTTTTTTCACGGCATACCTGGCCAGTTCTTTGATTCTGGCATTCATCATTTCCCGGACGGCGGATGAAAGTTGTATCATGCCAACCAGGAAAAGGATAATCCCGCCAATGGCTGTGAGAAGTTCTTTCATTTCCCGCCCGCTTGATTCTTATGCAAATCTTTTTATCGTGATTTTTATGCGGATTATTTCAGGAACCCCTGAATGATCCGGTTGACAGCCTGATCGTAGGTCAGGCCCAGACTCATCAATTTGGTGAGCTGATCACTAGCTATTTTACCGATGGACGCTTCATGAGTCAGTTCAGCATCAGGATGTTCGGCTTTCAGTGATGGCATGGTTTCATTGGTGCCGTTATCCATAATAATGGCATCGCATTCAATATGGCCATAGCATTTGTTTCGTGCATCCATGGTGGCATAGAAAGTCTGCCGTGAATTGCCCTTCATCACCGACCGCGATATCATGTTGGCACGGCTTCCCGCACCATTCAGAACAATGTTGTTGGTGGATACCGCAGTTTGATCACCATCGGTTAGAACCCTCTCGGTAATCAGCAAAAGGCTGTCCGGCCCCAGCAACGCTTCATTGACCCGGTTGGCTTCATCCACACCGGCAATCTGAGTTAATTCCATTTCAGCGTGAGCGCCTTCGGCGAGAAAAACCTTTGTTGTCGGATTAAGCGTCCTCCGGCCCTTGCCTTCCCCTGACGCATAATGTTTCTCAACATAGGTCACTCTTGCATTCTTGCCGACCTTGAATTCATGGATCCCCGCATGACCTTCCGGATCGGATGTTCCGCAGTAGATACCGCATCCGGCAACAATCGTAACTTCAGCATCGTCCCCGATGATAAAGGTGTTATAAACCACATCATAAAGACCTGCCTGGCTTAATATCACAGGAATGTGCACGGATTCATTTTTGGTTCCCGGCTTGATTTTGACAATAATGCCTGTTTCATCGGCATTGGTTTCGATATTAATATTGGCTGACACATGACGGCTCAGAAGTTTGCCGTTCTTTCGAATATTATAGGCGCCTTTGGGCAGGGATTCCAGATCGGCAACCGTTTTCAATAATGTTTTATCGATAGCATCCAGCATCCTGTTCTCCTTCACAGGTGTTCCGGTAAGTACACACACTCAAGTCTTCCAGCAGTGGCATGGCACCCTCCAGATTCCCATCATAAACAATTCTGCCTGAATTGATGATCATCACAACATCCGCCGCCTCTAAAAAAGACCTGTTGTGACTGACCACGATAGTGGTCGTCTTGTTTTCGGCAAGCTCCTTCTTCAGCAGGTTCACCATCGGACCGATAGTCCATAAATCAATCCCCGTGTCCGGTTCATCGTATATAGCAAGTTTGGGATTGGCGGCAATGGTTGTTGCCAGTTCAATTTTTTTGATTTCACCCCCTGAGAGCTTGGCGTCTACTTCTTTATCCATAAATGACAGCGGGCATATACCCACCCTTCTCAGAATCGCCAGCAGTTTCTTTTCGTCCTCAATCCCCGTGGCAATCGTCAGCAGATCACGAAAGGTGATTCCTTTGAAACGTGCAGGCTGCTGAAAGCTGTATGCGATGCCTGCCCTGGCTCGTTCGGTAATCGTCAGAGCGGAAATCTCCGTTCCATCATAAACAATGGAGCCTTTTGTGACGGGATTGATCCCCATGATTAATTTTGCCAGAGAAGTCTTTCCGCTGCCATTCGGACCGGTGATCGCATAAAATTTACCGTCATCAAAGGCATAATTTATTCCGTCGATGATATTGCGGATACCACCGCTTTTCTCATGATCCGCTATGGTAAAATAAAGGTTTTTTAATTCCAGCATGTCTGTGTTCTGCCTTTTGATTCAAATTGGGTTCTTTATATGATGGTTTTTTCCTTCTGTCAATAGACAAGGCGAAAGATCAAAGACATGCTGATCAGCGTGATTCTGCCTTTATGAAGCAAAGGATGGATATTCAAGAAAGGTTCTCCTGATGATGGTGCATGCTCTATGATGAATTCAGGAGAGGCTATACTTGTTGGAAGGTAAAAAACAAAAAAGAACTGGAAGCAAAATTTAAAGAGCAGGCGACTTTCGTCTACCTGCTCTTTAAATCACATAACTGGTTGATGCTACTTTTTGGCTGCGGCCTTCTTGACAACTTTTTTCGCCGCGGGTTTCTTTGCAGCAGCCTTCTTGACGACTTTCTTGGCGGCCTTCTTGACGACCTTCTTGGCTACCTTCTTGGCGGCAGGCTTTGCAGCCTTCTTCACGACCTTCTTCTTTGCCGCTGGTTTCTTTGCGGCTGGCTTCGCGGCCTTCTTCACTGCTTTCTTTGCTGTTGCTGTCATTGGGTTTAGCCTCCTTTGGTTGAGTTTACTTTTTCTTTTTGGGAATCAGTAACCTTTCTTTGGTTTTAATTTTACTCTATTTTTTTTCCCCGGTCAACAAAAACTGTTAAAAAAAAATATTTTTTTTCGTTTTTTATTTTGGAGAGAAAAAAGATTTCTTCAGAAAAAAACCGCTGCGTGGAATTTTCACAACAATTATTTTCGATGGACCTCACTTATTGACCTCTGAAATTCAGTGCTGGAGCGGATTTCAGAAGATCTGTAAGATCAGAGATAATTTCTTGATCCAACATAACGGGCGGCATAATATTCATCAGACAAAGAATCGATACGGATATTTTTTCCTCTTGACGGTGCATGAATGAAACGGCCATCGCCAATATATATTCCCACGTGAGACACAATCCCGCGTCCGCGTGTTTTAAAAAACACCAGATCACCTTTTTGCAGATCGTTTTTATCGATGGGTTCGCCTGCGTCGTACTGCGTTGCCGAATGCCGAGGCAGATCCAGCCCGTTCAACTGGTAGACCGTCATTGTCAGTCCGCTGCAGTCAAATCCGGTTTCGGCGGATATCCCTCCCCACAGATAAGGCACTCCGATAAAATCCCGGGCGCTGTTCACCAGTGACTTTCTCAGATATTCATCGCCGTACTGTCTGCGTTTAGAAACGGCGTATTCTTCCGGCCGGACAATATAAAAATCTTCGATCACTCCAGACTGCCGGAGGTTCAGCGCGCGCCGCCGTGCCTGTTCTTTTGATGAAAAATTCCCGAACCGAACTTTAAATAAGCCGTCACCGGCTTTAAAGTAGGTCGCATCCAAATTCTGATTTTTGAGCTTTTCGGTCAAACGTACGGCATTATCCACGTTTGCGAACGCTCCTACCTGAATCGTGTATCCCATGACAGCCAGCTGGCGTTTCGGCAAGCGCGTCCCCGGCCGCACCTGTTTTACACGGCTGGTGCAGGCCTGCAGAAGAAGAACGACCACCGTGAGAATGAGTATTCCAAGGACAATTTTTTTCATTTTCCCCATGTTGATCGACTTCCTCTTTCAGCATTCAGTGCGATGTCGTCCAGCGGCCGCGTATAAACGCCAGCGCCTCTTCTTTATCCCTGATTCGGTTTTCCAGTTGCTCTTCTTCCAGCGAACGCAGAATCTCGCCGATCAGCTTCCCCGGAGAAAATCCAATAGCCAGGAGATCATCACCCGTCAGGAGGCGGGGAGGATGCAGTTCCTCCTGTTCCATGCTTTGCATTTTTTCAAGGCAGAACTCATAATTGTCCAGCATCCCGTGGCTGGCCAGACAATCCAGCCGATGCAGCTGCAGGTGCAGATGAAAATCCTCCATCCGGAGAAACTTTTTCAAACGCGCCTGCCTCATTTTCCTGACATTCATGAAAACCATGTGTTGATGGATCAGGTTCAAAACGACTTCCCTGTGCGCACGGGAAAAGCGCAACCGATGCATGAGACCGTCGGCAATCGCTTCTCCCAGTTTGACGTGACCGTAAAAATGCACCCCGTTTTCATCTTCCGATCGTGACACGGGCTTCCCCACATCATGCAGCAGGACGCCCCATGCCAGGGCCAAATCAGTTCGTGGCGCAGTTTCATCAGATAGTCTCTTCATCATGATCATCGTGTGCTCCCACACGTCACCTTCCGGATGAAACCGGGGTGGCTGCAAAACACCCCGCATGTTTTCCACTTCCGGGAGAATCTGTTTCAGGATCCCTGTCTCCGCCATCATTTCCAAACCCCGGCGCGCCCCGCCACGCGTGAGTATTTTATTCAACTCCTCCTGGATGCGTTCCGCGCTGGTGTCTTTGATCCTATGCGCATGTTCGATAATCGCATTTTTCGTGGCAACGTCAAGGGTGAAATCAAGATTGGCCGCAAAACGGATTGCTCTTAGCATTCTCAGATAGTCTTCCCCGAAGCGGACCGCAGGATCACCAATGGTCCGGATGATTCTCGAGGCGATGTCGGCACAGCCATCCACATAATCAATGACCTCTCCCGTTTCTGCATCCATGAGCAGGCCATTGATCGTAAAATCTCTCCTGAAAACGTCCTCTCTGGCCGATGAGTAGTGAATCCGGGAGGGACGTCTGCCGTCTTCATACGCATCATCGCTGCGAAAAGTTGCCACCTCAAAGGAATAATCGCCGTCCATCACGACAACAACGCCGAATCTGGCACCAACGGCGACCGTGCGGTCAAAAAGGCCAATCACCTGATCCGGCAGGGCTGAAGTCACGATATCGTAATCGGCAGGGATGACACCGCGCAGATAATCCCGCACACAGCCGCCGACAAAGTACGCTTCAAATCCCGACTCTTTCAAGCGGTCTACAATCGCTCCGGCTGCACGGATTTTTTCACTGTCTTGCCCGCCCTCCGTCCGCATCGATCTCTCTTTCTCTTTTCCGGCGTTTGTTTATTTTTTACCCAGCTTGATCGCACAGAATTCACCGCACATTGTACATCCCTCCTCCTGGGCGCTTTTGCTTTTTTCCAGAAGGGCAACCGTCCTTTCGGGATCAATGGACAAATCAACCTGGCCCTGCCAGTCAAAGTTTTTCCTGCAAAGGGACATTTTCCGGTCCTGTTCTTGGGCGCCTTTAATTCCTTTGGCAATATCCGCAATATGTGCGGCAATACGCGCGGCAATGACACCGTCCCGAACATCGGCCAGCGTCGGTAGACGGAGGTGCTCCGCCGGTGTCACGTAACAGAGGAAATCCGCTCCGGCCGCTCCGGCAATGGCGCCGCCGATCGCGGAGGTAATATGGTCGTAACCGGGTGCAATGTCCGTTGGCAGCGGCCCCAGAACATAAAAAGGAGCCCCCTGGCATAATTTTTTCTGAAGGCGGATATTGGCTTCCACTTCGGTAATCGGGACATGGCCCGGTCCTTCAATCATCACCTGGACCCCCGCATCGCGGGCGCGTGCGGCCAGTTCTCCCAGAATGATCAGTTCGCTGATTTGACCGCGGTCCGTTGCGTCGTGAATCGCGCCCGGACGCAAACCGTCCCCCAGGCTCAAAACCATGTCATAACGATGCGCAATGGCAAGCAGTCGGTCATATTCCTCATAGAGCGGATTTTCCCGGTTGTTGCAGCGCATCCAGTTGGCAGTCATAGAACCACCCCGGCTGACAATCCCCAGAACTCTTCCCTGCTGCTCCACCACGGCCACACTCTCACGGTTTACGCCGCAATGAACCGTTATAAAATCAACGCCGTCGCGTCCGTTTTCCTCAATGACGGCAAACAGGTCGTCCGGGGTCATTTCTGAAATCGCTTTTTTCTCGCTAAGAATTTTTACGGCTGCCTGATAAATTGGCACCGTCCCGATGGCCACGATTGAATGCTCCATAACCGCCTTGCGTATGGAGGCCAGGTCGCCGCCGGTGGACAGATCCATTACGGCGTCTGCTCCTGCTTTACAGGCAACATGAAGCTTTTCCAGTTCGACCGCCGGATCATTGTTGTCTTTCGACGTGCCGATGTTAGCATTGACTTTTGTTCGCAATCCTCTGCCGATGACAAGCGGTTTGATGGTCTTGTGGTTCACATTGCGGCAAATCACGATTGTTCCGTCCGCTACCCCCTGCCGGATATATTCCGCCTCAACACCTTCTTCTGCAGCACAGATCTCCATCTCTTCAGAGAGGATCCCGCTGCGGGCTTTTTCCAGTTGTGTCATTTTTTCTCCTCCAAACTATCAATACAATTGTTCGGCATTCAGGATGATGCCAGAATTAATTCCGCAACTTTTCGGCCGGACAGGAGCATACCACCGAAAATCGGCCCCATTCTCGGCCCTCCGAAAGCTGCATTGGCCGACATGCCGGCCACATAAACACCTGGACAGATCTGTCGGGTATTGTCCATCGTCAGGCGTTCCGCCTTTTCTGCCCACATAGAGCGTTCACCAACCAATTTTCCTGAGGGAGTAGCCAACTGCATATCGGCTTTCCGTTCGATCACCTTCAATACTTCAGTGGCATGACCGGTTGTATCGATGATGCTACCGGCCGCGATCGTCAAAGGATCAACATGAAGCCCCGCCATTTCAACCGGCGACCAGTTAATCACCAGCCCCGCCACCCTTCCTTCACGGATCATCACATCTTCTACGCTCACGCAATTAAAAATGACTGCGCCCGCACGGGCCGCCTGAGAACAAATAGAAGTAACGGCCAGAACGGCATCGGCGGTGTAATAACCCTTTTGATATTCCCTGTAGCGAACATCAAAAACATCCAGGATTTCCCTGGCCTCATCCTGAATCACAATTTCGTTGAACATCATTCCACCGCCCCACATCCCTCCGCCCAGGCTCAATTTCCGCTCAAACAGAGCAACCTTTTTCCCTGCAGACGCGAGATAATAAGCTGCTACCAAACCGGAAGGTCCTCCGCCGACGATGGCAACATCCACATCCGTCGCCTGAAGCAATTTTTCCAAAAACCTTTCAATAATCGCTTTTGTAATAACAATTTCATCCAAAACCATCTTTCACTCTGCCCTTCTTTGTACATTTATAAATATTTTAAAATGGTCAGCACTTTTTGAACCACCTCAACAGGACTTCTGCCCAGCACACGAACCATCGGTTCTTTGCCCCATCCACCCCTGTCATAAATGATGTCCGGTATCATCCGGTTGCGGAGAAGCACGCGGTTGACACCCCATTCAAGGGAAAACCCCTCCCGGCCGATCTTTTTGACCGGTTCGTCGGCCCGGTCAAAATGGTCGACGGCTAATCCGATCCTTCTGCATGTGGCAATGATGCTTTTTGAATATTTGATATTCATCGCACTGCGATAGGATGAATCATGTTTCAAAACGGTCAGTACCACATGAGCCATATGCTGCGAAGCGCCAAATTCAGGATTGGCCGCAACATGTACCCCATCGTAATAACGGATGATTCTCCCGGGAAAACCTGCAATTTGAGATTCCTTTACAGCGCCGGTTTCTGCATAAACCAGATTGGATTGCACCTCCGGAATCAACTGGCCGCATCGTTTCTCTTTCAACATATTGACAGCCGTTTGAAGCAGGTAAAGACACTCATGCTGCGGCTCCTTATTTACAGAAACATTAACCGGTCCGTGTCCACGACCCACATCAAGCGATTGTTCAATGGATTGCGTTACTATTTTTTTAGCCCGCCCAGCGGCCTGAAAAACATTCATGCCCTGCGCAAGACTGGCGGCCAGTACCGACGCAAACGTACAGCCGGTTCCGTGCGTGTTTTTTGTTTCGATCCATTCCGATGAAAATTCACAGAATTCATTTCCATCATAAACAATATCAATGCTGCCCGAATTTTTTCTGCACGGCAAATGGCCGCCTTTGATCACCACATACTTTACCCCCGTCCCGGATATTACGGCAGCAGCCTTCTTCATTTCCACGACTGACCGGATTTTCATCCCGGCCAGAGATTCTGCCTCCGGAATATTGGGAGTGACAACCGATGCAAGTGGCATCAACTTTCGGACAACCGCCCTTTGCGCCGTATCACGCATCATGTTGCGGCCGCCCTTGGCCGTCATCACCGGATCCACAACAACATTTTTCAGACTGTACTGCACAATCGCTCTCACAACAACATCGACTGCACCCGGTGTCAGAAGCATTCCGGTTTTCACTGCATCTGGACCGATATCGCTCAATACGGAATCCAGCTGCGCTACGATGAACTTTTTCGGGACCGGGAAAATATTTTGCACGCCCCGCGTGTTTTGAGCCGTAAGCGCCGTAATCACCGTCATGGCATAGCAGCCGCAGGCGCCCGCCGCTTTTAAATCGGCCTGAATGCCCGCTCCCCCACCCGAATCCGATCCGCCGATGCACAGAACTTTTAATGGCCTTACCACCTAACATTCCTCCGGAAAGACATTTTTTTGCCGGTAACGGATCACAAGCAGATCACCGGAGCGTACGCGCATAACGGCCGGGTCTTCCAGGATGACATTGCTGACTCCCCGTGATTCGGAAAGAGTCAGCACACCATCCGTCAGCGGGTAGGCAAACCCCCGCAGGGTGATCCCCTCCACCTGAGGACTCAGTGCCAGAAGCGAAACAACGCACCCGACTGCATTTTCAAATCGAACATCAGCTGGGGCAACAAATACTTCACAAAATTCGTCCAGCAGACAGGTTTTCACTCCCGAACGTTTCCCTCTGATCAGTAGGTAAACATTTGCCATGGCATGATCCATTCTTCCACCCAGCGCACCCCAGATCTGAATGGACCGAGGTTTCATGGAAAGAGCATATTCCAGCGCCAGGGCTGTATCCGTAAAATCTTTGTTGGCCGGATGCCGGATCATCTCCACGCCCTGGTGTTCATAATGCGCCTTCTGCAACGGATCAATGGAGTCCATGTCTCCCACGATTACATCTGGTAAAAAACCGGACGCCCCCAGGTGACGTGCGCCACCGTCACAGCAGATCAGCAGGCGATTGTCGATTTCCTTCAGACTTTTTCTGAAAAAGTCCGGATTACCCAGGCGCCCGCCGCTTATAATGACAATGTCCTTATTCATAGCGATTCCAAATAAAAAAGCCACTCCCCTTCACCTGAAAAGGATATGGCCAAAACGATTTTATGATAATCGCCATTCCCTACGCCGGCATTACCCGGGTCAGGTTCAAAGGGTATAATCTCAGCCGTGCCTCCATCCCGTTTCGAGACATCATCACCGAAAAGAAACAGACAGAGTCCGGCACCCCTTATGACAACTTATTATAATCACGATAAAAAAGCAATTTTTTTCATGCATCGAAGGGAAGGAAGGCTCACGTCCTAGACATCCTGACGTCAAAGATCAAGCTGCGTAAATCCTTAAGAATGTTTCTTGTCTTTTAATGCGTGTTGATTTATAAAATGCAATCAACAGCCAAAGGAGCGAATATCCATGAAATCTATTGTGAAACGAATGGCCTTAATCTTTATTGTGATGGTTGTCATGATTTCGGGTCAGGCATTTGCCGAAATGAAAACCTTCACCAAAGAATATAACTATCAGGCAGCGGCTCATGACGACCAAAACACAAGCCGCACCATAGCGCTCAGAGAAGTCAAACAGCTTCTACTCGATGAACTGGGGGAATACCTCTTAAATGAAACAGCGGTGAAAAACGCACAGATCCCCAAAGAACGGATTGCAGCCCTCACGGCAGGTGTTGTGCCGACACAACTGGTCGAAGAAAAATGGGATGAAAAGGCCTATTCACTACAGGCAAAAATTACGGCTGATCCCGATCACCTGACCAGCTTCATTGATGCGCTTGGCAAAGACGTTCAAAAAACAACGGAACTGGAGGAAGTCAAAAAACTCAACGATGATCTTTTAAAAGAAAACAAAAAACTGCGGGAAGAACTCGCTGCGGCGGAAGGCAAAAAGCAGCCGAAAACCCTTGCGGGCTATCATAAAAACATCAAAGAACTTGATTCTATCGAATGGTTTGAAAAAGGATTTGCCACCGCAGCTTCCGGCAATTTTTCCGATGCCGTTACCGCTTACACGAAAGCCGTTGAGAACAATCCCCAGTTTGCCGCAGCCTACCGCAACAGGGGAATTGCCTATACAAACCTCGGCAAGCACAATGAGGCCATCCAGGATTATAACAAGGTCATCAAGATCAATCCCAAACAAGCGGTGGCTTACAACAACCGGGGAACCGCTTACGGAAACCTGGGCAAATACAGCAAGGCCATTCCGGACTTCAATAAGGCGATTCAGTTATCTCCGCAGGACGCGGAGGCTCACTATAACAGGGGACTCTCCTATGAACAGCTGGGGAACTATCATCAGGCAATCAAAAATTACAACAAGTCCATCGAAATCAATCCGAAGCATGCCAATGCCTACCACAATCGTGGAGTGGCTTATTACAAACTCGGTAATTTTAATCAGGCCATTGTGAGCTTTAATGAAGCCATCAAGATCAATCCTCAGGATGCGGAAACACATTACAATAGGGGGCTTTCTTATCTCAGCCTCGAAAACTATCATCAGGCGATCCTGGATTTTAATGAGGCGATTAAGATTAATCCGGAGCTTGCAGACGCCTATTTTAATCGAGGGATTTCTCTGGCCAATGTTGGCGAAAAAGAGAAAGCATTTGACGATGTCACAACATCAGCCAAACTCGGCCATAAAAAAGCACAGGAAATCTTGAAAAAAGAAAAAGTTGAGTGGTAAATTATTTTCTTTTACGAAGCGAAGTCATGATCAAGTTGTCATGCACGATCCACCGGGATTTACAGAACACACCTTCTTGATATCTCTCATGGCAAATGGAACGCTGAAAATCCTGGGGAGATTTATATTTCACTCCTTCCCTTCGTAAATACATCCGGATTCCGGGCTTTCCTGGACGACAATCTTGCATAATTGCGGCAATGCCGGCTGGAGCTTCCACCAGATCCAACGGCAGAGGTTCTCTGAAGTGGGATTTTCAAGGCCTTCAATGCTGTTTAAATTTTTATGATCGAGCTGTTCCAGGATCGGTTGAAAAGCGGCCGAGATATCCGAAAAATCCATCACCCAGCCTGTGCGTGGACTGGTAATGCCCCTCAAATGGATTTCAACACGGAAAGAATGGCCGTGTAGCCTGGCACATTTATGCCCTGCGGGAACATTGGGCAGGTAATGCGCCGCGTCAAACTTGAAAACTTTATAAATCTCCATTCTACATTCCTACCTTACTCCCAGTATTTTATGCAATTGCAGACCGATTCGCCAATGGGGATTGGCCAACACATAGACCAGCGTCTTCTTTACGGCTTCATCACTACCGGCTCCGTCCATGGGCTGTAAAAAAAAATGCCTGAAGTCCAGCTTTTCATATTGGCGGGGCTCCGCCCCGTCCTGAGGGTAAACCAACTTCAGTTCATGACCGGAAGTCTGCAAGAGTTGCGTGTGCGCTTTAGGACTGACACAAATCCAGTCGATTCCCGGCGGCGCACAAATGGTCCCATTGGTTTCGACGGCGATCTCAAATCCCTCTTTATGCAAGGCACCAACCAGAGCAGAATCCATCTGCAAAAGAGGCTCTCCTCCCGTGCACACTACAAATCGATGATCTTCAGATTGAGGCCAGAGTTTTGCGATGCTTTGGGATAACTGTCCGGCATTTTCATATATGCCGCCTTCCGGACCGTCTGTTCCCAGGAAATCGGTGTCACAAAAAGAGCAGATTGCTTTTTTTCGATCTTCTTCTTTCCCCGACCACAAATTACATCCGGAAAAACGGCAAAACAGCGCCGAACGACCGCTGTAATAACCCTCACCCTGAATAGAATAAAAAATCTCCTTGATCCGATACATCCTTTTAGCCTTGTTTCTTGTTCTTGGACCTTGAACCTTTATCCCTGCTCCTTGTATCTCACCGGATCGCTGATTCCGGCATCACGGAAGCCCTTCAGGCGCAGCAGGCATGAATCGCATTGACCACAGGCTGCGCCGTCTGCGGCAGGGTCATAGCAACTGTGCGTAAGGGAATAATCGACTCCCAGTTCCATACCCTTACGGATAATCTGTGCTTTGCTCAAATGGATAAGCGGTGCATGAATGGTCAGCTTTTGTTTTCCCTCCACACAGGCCCTGATTGCCAGATTGGCCATGTGTTCATAAGACTCAATAAACTCCGGGCGGCAATCCGGATACCCGCTATAGTCCAGTGCGTTCACACCGATAAAAATATCACGGGAGTCAATCACCTCCGCCCATGCCAAAGCATACGAAAGAAAAATCGTATTGCGGGCGGGAACATAGGTAATCGGAACATCCCTCCCCATATCATCCACACTGCGGTTTTTGGGAACAGGAAGGTCATCGGTTAAAGCGGATCCGCCAATGCGGCGAAGATCAATATCCACAATCAGGTGTTGACAAACGGTATTGCTTAGAGCAATCTGCTTCGCCGCTTCCAGCTCGACCAGATGTCGCTGGCCGTATCGGAAACTCAAGGCATAAATGATAAATCCCGCGGACCGGGCGATCGCTAGCGTTGTAGTGGAATCAATACCGCCGGAAAGCAGGACGACCGCTTTCTTCAATGGTTGATCGTTTTTATGCGCC
>MWDG01000047.1 GCA_002070455.1 Deltaproteobacteria bacterium ADurb.Bin151 | reverse complement strand
TGAAAGGTAGGTTATTCCGAAAAGCTCACAGTCATTGTATCCGCGCGCCTTGAATTCCTGATAAACGGAACGGGATCTCGTGCTATTCTGATCCACCGGAGAATCCCAATTGATCGCCCGGTCTACATTACCGTGAATAAAGATCACCGGGGTGCGCGATGCGCGGCAAGATCCACCACCAAAACCGCCAAAACCCGTTTGCGGGTCAAAACCGCCGTCAAACTGAAAATCAGAACCGTCACATTTCGGATACTGAAATGTCCCGCAACTAAGCCCTAGGGCCGCCCCCTCAAAGACCACAAAGCACAAAACCATGGACAAGAAAAATAAACGTGTGTGGCAAATCAAATCTCAACACCCCCGGAAATCAGGCTCTGCACATCAGGCAAATATTAATAATAACCTTCATCCGGGATGTTTTTTAACATATTTAATCCATGAATTCTTTAACTATTTCTACTTTCTTTATTACCCATGCTCTCTCTATTCCTTTAACCTTGAGCCTCAAGACTTATTTTCTAATGCGCTTCGTCCCAGTTCTTGCCGGAGGCAATCTCCACTTTCAGGGGCACTCTGAGTTTGATGACTTCCTCCATCTCTTTTTTAACCAGATTCATTACTTCTTCTTTTTCGCGGACCGGCGCTTCAATGACCAGTTCGTCATGCACCTGCATAATCAAACGGGAGGAAAGATTCTTCTCCGTCAGCAGATGATCGATATTGACCATCGCCACCTTGATCAGGTCGGCGGCGCTTCCCTGGATCGGAGCGTTGATGGCCATTCGTTCTGCAAACTGCCGTACGGACGGAATTGAACTTTTCAGTTCCGGCAGATAACGGCGGCGGTTCAGCAGTGTACAGACATAACCGTCTCGCCTCGCACCTTCCAAAATACCATCCAGGTAGGCCCGCACTTTTTTATAGCGCGTAAAATAACCGTCAATGTAGGCTTGCGCGGTTTTCTGCGGCACTCCCAGTTCTTTGGCCAGGCCGAACGCGCTCATGCCATAGAGAATCCCGAAATTGATGACTTTCGCCTGCCGGCGCATATCGGGACTGACCATCTGCGGAAAAACACCGAAAACATCTGATGCTGTGCGCGTATGAATATCTTCGTCAGAGGCAAAGGCCGCAATCAGCGCATCATCCTCCGACAAATGCGCCAGCACACGAAGCTCGATTTGTGAATAATCGGCGGAAATCAAAAGACAGCCGGGTGCGGCAATAAAGGCCTGTCGGATCCTTTTGCCTTCCAGCGTCCGGATGGGAATGTTCTGCAGATTTGGATTGCTGCTGGAGAGCCGGCCCGTGGCGGTCACGGTTTGGTTGTAAGAAGTGTGGATCCTTCCGGTCTGAGGATGAACAAGCGTAGGAAGAGCATCCACATAAGTGGATTTCAGCTTGGACAAAGAACGGTAAGCCAGGATTTCTGCCGGCAGTTCATGGCTGCGCGCCAGATCGGACAACACATCTACGTCCGTCGAGTAGCCTTCTTTTGTCTTTTTCCCTTTCGGAAGCTTGAGCTTTTCAAAAAGAATCGCCTGTAATTGTTTCGGGGAGTTGATGTTGAATTTTTCTCCAGCCAGGCGGTGAATCTTTTCTTCGGACAAAAACAGCAACTGCGTCAGTTCTTCGGACATTTGTTTTAAAAGGGCAGCGTCCAGCAGAACGCCTTTTTTCTCCATAGCAGCCAGTGTGAACAAAAGGGGTATTTCGACATCACGGTATAGTGAAGCGGCGTCCACCTCCTGCAACCTGCTCTGGAGGGTCTGCGCCAAAGGCAGAATTACCCCAACTCGCCTGCCTGCGTAATCAGCCATCTTATCGACGGGCACCAGTGCCAACGGATAAGTTTTGCCTCTGCCGCCCGCAACTTCAACAGGTGAGGGAATTCGTTCATGTAGATACTCCCATACGATTTCATCAAGATCGTAGTTTTGCCTGGCCGGATTGAGCAGATAAGCGGCAAGCTGCGGGTCTTCACCATTTTTCATGACAAGATTATCCAGGCAAACAAGCGCTGTTTTCAAATCATAAAAATATTTTTTGATTTGCGGGTCGCCGAACACCGGCGCCATTGCATCCAGCACTTCTTTGACTGTCAACTGCTGTTTTGCGCTTGTGTGCCCCAGCGGAAGATAGAAAGAGTCCGCTACCGTATCAAAAGACATGCCGATGAATACCATAGGAGGAGTCTTTTCCCAAATGACTTCACAGGCAATCCGGTCGTTTAGCCGAAGTTTCGAGGCCAATTCCGACAAGGACTTACCATCCGTGACCATCGTGCATTCTTTCACCGGTGCATCGGCTTTCAATTTTAACTGATGTAGGAGAGAGGAGAATTCAAATTCACTGAAAAGGCCGGCCAATAATTCTCTGTCCGGTTCGCGTTTTGCGGCATCCTGCAGGTTGAAATCCACATCAATATCCCTGCGGATCAGTGCGAGCTGACGGCTGAGCTTCGCCTGTTCGGCATGCTGACGGATCTTGTCGCGCAGTTTCACATTGTGCAGTCTTTCCGCATTTTCAATAACCGCTTCCACTGAGCCGTATTCTCCAATGAGACGTTGTGCCGTCTTCGGGCCGATGCCCGGAACACCCGGGATATTGTCGGATGTATCGCCCATCAGGCCCAGAATTTCCACCACCTTTTCCGGCCCCACACCGAATTTTTCTTTCACAGCTTCCGCGTCATAGGTTTTCTCCTTCATTGTGTCAACCATAGTGACACGGTCGTCAATCAGCTGCATCAAATCCTTGTCTCCGGAAATAATGGCCGTGCGCCAGCCCCTCCGGCTCGCCTGAACTGTGAGCGCCCCAATGATATCATCCGCCTCGATTCCCTGCTTTTCCAGAATACAAATGGAGAAGGCGCGGACAACATCCTTAATGGACGGGATCTGGGGAATAAGATCATCAGGCATGGGTTTACGAGTCGCTTTGTAATTGTCAAATTCACCATGACGCGTGGTAGGACCCTTGAGATCAAATGTCACAACAATGTAGTCCGGCGAAAGATCACGCAGCAGCTTCATCAGCATGGTGGTGAAGCCGTAAATGGCATTGGTGGGAAACCCCTTGGAGTTGGTCAGGGAGGGAATCCCGTAAAAAGCACGATAAATATAATTGCTGCCATCCACCAGGGCCAGCAGGGGTGGGGTATTTTGTTCAGTCATTTAATATTTTACTTTGATCGTATATGCGTGCCTGTCGTGGCCAGAGAGAAAACAGGCACGCAACGTTTTTAAAAATAATACGGAAACGATGGGGACTATTCTGCCTGCCTCTGCGCTCTTTGTGCCTGCTGCCTTAATTGATCGGCCATTTCCCGGGCCTGCCTGCGCATCTCATCAGTGGATGTGGCCATATCCTCTGCCGACTGCCGGTATTCCTCACCCATCTGACGCCATCTTTCCAGCGATGATGCTATATTTCTGGCTTTGTATTCCGAGTAAAGCCCCCCCAAAGCAAGCACCAGACCGATAATACCAAAAACAAGCCACGCTTTTTGTGAAGGAAGGTTATGGACATGAATACTTGCTGTTACAATGTAAAACGTAAAAATGGCCATACTGATCAGACCACCTGCATATGGTACGGCGCTGAGAATTGTCGTAATTGGAGACAGAGCCATCAGGTAAGCGCCACAGCGATAGGCTGTTTCATAGTTTTCCTGGGAGCCCATCAATTTCCAGATGACGAAGAGGATGGCCGCGCCGATAAAGCTGCCAATGGCGGCAGCAATCGGCATGAAAAGGATCATGCCAAAGCCGGACATTCCCCCGCCGTAGCCTGCAGCCCCCAAACCAATGAAACTAAGGATCGCCTGAATAATACCAACGACAACCCCCATGATGACGGCAAAAACAAGTGGTTCCAGAAAGCCTCCCGTTTTTGGCATTCCCTGGAAAAATCCCGATGGATTTGTGACGACATTAATTGCTGTCTGGGGCATGGCCGCAAAATCGATGTTTTTTGGATCCATCTTTTCGTCCTCCTCTTATTTAATTTTCGGGAAAACAGTAAATTGTATGCGCTTGTATCTCATGGATACCATTTTCCGTCAACCTGTCATTTCACGCATAAATTGCATACCATTTCGAAGTTAAAAGAAAAATCCGTTTGCTTTTTTACTTAAAGATTTCTGTCGGTGATCGAAGTGACAAATGAACTTCACATTTCAAATGAAGCATCTATTTTAAATCTTCTGACCGCACGCATATCCAGGATGTCCGTCACACCGGTTTTCTCTTGAACGCCTTTGAGAAAGGCTTCCAGCTCCTGGGTGGTTGGAGCACTTACGGTGAACCAGATATTGTATTCGTGATCCCGCCGGTAATTATGTGTCACGCCTTTGCAGGCATTCACCGTCTGGACAAAGAGTTCGATTTTGTCCTCTGGTACCCGCGCCGCACACAGGGTGCTCACTCTACCGAGTTTCGTCCCGTCAAACACTGCGCCGATCCGTCGGATGATCCCTTTTTCCTTCATCTTCTGGATACGGGCAATCGTTTCGTCTTCACTGATGCCACAGCGACCGGCCACCATCAGAAACGGCCTCTCCTCAAGAGGAAATTCACTTTGCAGAATATTCAAGATTTTCTTATCGATATCGTCCATATCTTTCTTCCTCCTCTCCCCTTGTGGGAGGGGATTGAGGGGAGGGGAAAACGTTAACAGCTTGTCACCCTCACCCTGTTCCTCTCCCATCAAGGGAGAGGGCATTACCTTCATCATTAGCTTAAGATAGAATGATACTTAAAACAAATATGCTGACGTCATCGTTTCGGCTCATACAGACACAACGGCTCTTCCGCCAAGTAATCCCCCGTCGCCTCATACGCCCGTGCGCGGCAGCCGCCGCAGACCTTGATAAATTCACAACGGCCGCATTTGCCGCCATACTTGCTGTAATCGCGAAGGTTACGAAACACCTCGGAGGTCTCCCAGATTTCCCCGAAACTCTGCTTTTGCACATTCCCGCAGTCCAGTTCAAGATAACCGCAGGGCTGAACCTGTCCGACATGGGATATAAAACAAAACGTAATTCCCCCCAGGCACCCACGGGTGGATTCGTGAAAATGCCCTCCCGCCTTTTTCATAACTTTTTTTTCTTTGGGCCTGTTCTGGTGCATGATCCGGAAATAGTGCGGTGCGCATGTGGCCTTAAGCTGAATTTCACAGGTCAGGCTTTCCTGATGAAACCACATCAGTGTTTTTTCATAATCAGCCGCCGTAATGGCCTGTTCGGCCAGATCCTTACCGCGCCCCGTGGGCACCAGCAAAAAGATGTGGTGCGCAGCCGCTCCGATATTCAGAGCCAGGGAATAAATATCTTTGATCTGATGCAAATTCGTGTTCGTAATAGTGGTATTAATCTGAAATTCCATCCCGACGGATTTCATGGCTTCAATGCCCCTGATCGCACCGTCAAAGGCACCGGGCTGGTTTCGAAACACATCATGGCTCTGAGCATCCTTGCCGTCGATACTGATGCTCACTCTCTGAATTCCGCTTTCAATCATTCTGCGCGCGACTGACTCGTCCACCAGCGTGCCATTGGTCGCCATGACCATGCGCAGTCCTTTCTGCGTTCCGTAAGCGGCAATTTCATAGATATCAGGCCTAAGCAGCGGCTCACCGCCGGTCAGAATGATGACCGGTCTGGAAGCGTTTGCTATATCGTCAATCAGGCAAAGGCACTGTTTTGTAGACAGTTCTCCCGGATAGGGCCCGAGATGAGAGGCCGCCCGGCAGTGAACACAGGCAAGATTGCAGCTGCGCGTCACTTCCCAGGCAATCATCCTTGCAGCGACTCCCCTCCCTGGAGGGGAGGGGTTGGGGGAGGGTGACAGTTCTTCCATGATAGATTCCAAAACTCCTTCTATATTTCCGAATATTTCACTATTCCAGAAACGTAATACCTTAAAACCTTCAGATTTTAACCACTGATCACGCCGCTCATCGTTTTCCTGTCTTTCTATATGCTGACTGCCATCTAACTCAACAATCAATTTTTTATCAAGTGAAACAAAATCAACAATAAAGTTGCCGATCGGCTGCTGTCTGCGAAACTTTGTATCTCTGAGTTGTTTTGATCTGAGATGTTTCCATAATAATCTTTCGGCTTCCGTTGAATGGGCCCTGAGATCTTTCGCCAGTCGGGTTAAAGTGTTTTTTCGTTGCACCAATCTTTTTCACCCTCACCCTACCCCTCTCCCCTCAAGGGAGAGGGAATTTAATAGCTTTGAAATTTACCTGATAATACCAACACCAATAACACCTTAAGGTTCTTACTCTACACTCCCCATCTCCCGTCATACCCTAAAGGATACGCGAGGAAGAGGGAATAAAGAAAATCAACGGATAATCGTTTTCAGCCTCATCAATGGGCTCTAACCATAGGATCGTTGTGAACCCCCTCCCCCTGCGGGAGGGGTTAGGGGGAGGGGGAAAATTATTTTCTCAGTGCCTTCGCCAGGTCTTTCGCCCAGTAAGTAATTATGATGTCCGCACCGGCTCTCTTGATCGCAGTCAGACTTTCCAGCATGGATTTCTCTTCATCGAGCCAGCCCATTTGGGCGGCAGCCTTGATCATGGAATATTCTCCGCTGACGTTATATGCCGCGAGCGGCAGATCGAATTCCTGTTTCGCACGAAAGATAATATCCAGGTAGGCCAGCGCCGGCTTCACCATGATGATGTCCGCACCTTCGGAAACATCCAGTGAGATTTCCCGGATCGCTTCATCACTGTTGGCCGGGTCCATCTGGTAGGATTTGCGGTCACCAAACTGAGGGGCACTTTGGGCTGCCTCCCGGAAAGGTCCGTAAAACGATGAGGCATATTTCGCACAATAGGCCATGATCGGAATCTCTTCCAGTGCGTTTTCATCCAGAGCCTCACGGATCGCCCCGATCTGACCATCCATCATGGCCGACGGCGCAACCATGTCCGCACCGGCGCGTGCCTGCGACAGCGCCGTTTCCGCCAGCACTTCCAGGGTCGTGTCATTTTGCACCGATCCCTTTTCCAGGATACCGCAATGGCCGTGACTGGTATATTCGCATAAACACACATCCGTGATGACAAGCATGTCGGGAACTTCGTTTTTAATCCGCTTCACCGCATGCTGGACAATGCCGTCTTTGGCAAAAGCCCCTGTGCCCTGCTCGTCCTTTTTTGAAGGAATACCGAAAAGAAGCACCGCCGGAATTCCCAGTTCATGGGCCTCGCGGGCTTCCCTGGCAATGTAATCCACGGACAGTTGAAACTGGCCGGGCATGACAGTAATCGGTTTTTTCACACTTTTGCCGGGAACGGCAAACAGCGGGTAGACCAGGTCATCCACGCATAATTTTGTCTCGCGAACCAGACGCCTCAGGTTTTCATTTTTTCTCAATCTGCGTCCCCGGTATTCAGGAAATTGCATGATCTAGTCCTCCCTTTTTGATATTTCTTGATCCGTCAGATAGCATGCGGGATCCGGTCCCCAGATGTCGCCTGCCGATTCGGCCCGCGCCCGGAAGTTTCCGCCACAGACCGAAAGCCAGCAGCAGCTGCTGCAGCGTCCATGAACGTGCTTCTTTTTATCTTTCAGTTTCATCAGAAATTCGTTTTTTTCATCCGTCCAGATTTCGCTGAAAGGCCTTTGCCGGACATTCCCCAACGGCTGGTTGCGCCAGAACTGATCGGGATAGACCTCGCCATCCCAGCTCACACAGCCGATGCCATGTCCGGAGCTGTTGCCCTCGTTCATTTCCAGCAGTTCCAGAATCTCTTTCGCCCGCTCAGGATTTTCTTTCTTCATTTTTAAATATAAATAGGGTCCGTCGGCATGATTATCAACCGTAAGGATTTCCGGCTGAAGCCCGTCGTCGAACATTTCCTTTGTTTTCGCAGCGATTAAATCCAGCAGGCCACGGGCCTCTTCATGCGTCAGATCTTCTTCACGGAGTTTGGAACCGCGTCCTGTATAAACCAGATGGTAGAAACACATCCGCTCAATTTTTTCCTGTCGAAGCAGATCAAACATGGCCGGCACGTCAGCCAGATTGTGCCTGTTTACGGTAAAGCGGATTCCAACCTTGATGCCCGCATCGCGGCAGTTTCTGATTCCTTCGACGGCTGCGTTAAAAGCTCCCTTCTTTCCCCGGAAACGGTCATGCGTTTTTTCCAGTCCATCGAGACTGACGCCCACATAGGAAAGGCCGATCTTCTCCAGCTGGGCCGCAATCTTCCGGGTGATGAGTGTACCGTTCGTGGAAATCACCGCACGCATTCCCTTGTCCGTCGCGTACTTCGCCAGTTCCAGCAGGTCTTTCCGCATCAGCGGTTCACCGCCGGAGAACAGAATCACCGGCGCGTCGAAAGCTGCCAGATCATCGATCATTTTTTTCCCTTCTTCCGTTGTCAACTCGTCGGGATAATCGAAGTCGGCGGAGCTGGAATAGCAGTGAATGCACTTCAGATTACAGCGGCGTGTCATGTTCCAGACCACCACCGGCTTTTTGTCCGATGAAAACTGCAGCAGGTGCGACGGAAGCATTCCGGAGTGACGGTTGTAGCGCAGCACGTCGGAAGGCTCCACCGCCCCGCAGTATAGTTTGGAAATGCCGATCATGATGTCTCCCTACTCTTCCTTTCGGAATGTTTCATTTTGAAAATAGTTGACCAGGGACTGCACCAGCCCCTCCATGGTATATTCTTCCTGCCGTATATCCACCCGAAAACCGGCTTTTACCGCGGTTGCCGCCGTAACCGGCCCGATACAGGCAATTTTCACATGGTCAGGCAGAATGAAACCTTCACCCATAATCTCGACAAAGTTAGTCACAGTCGATGAGCTGGTAAATGTAATCACATCAACCTCACCTGCATCAAGGGATGCGGACAGTTCTTCTTTTTTCCGGCCGGACGGTATCGTCTGATACGCAGTGACCACATCAACATAGGCACCCTGATTTTTGAGACCTTCCGGCAGAATGTCGCGCGCCCTGGCCGCACGCGGAATCAGGATTTTCTTTCCCGACAGATTCATCGAAGTAAACGACTTCAGAAGGCCCTCGGCAATAAACTCATCCGGCACCAAATCGACACGGATTCCCCTGTCTTCAATCTGCCGGGCGGTCGCCGGGCCGATGCATCCTACTTTGATCCCCTTGAGATCGCGAATATCCATGCCCTTCTGACGCAAGCGTTCAAAAAAGAAATGGACGCCGTTGGCGCTGGTGAAGATCAGCCAGTTGTATCTCTCCAGCTGAGTCAACGCACGATCCAGTTCGCTCCATTCGGAAGGCTCGGTGATGCTGATCGTCGGGAAAGCAATCGGATTGGCACCCTGTGCTGCAAGCAGTCGTGCCAGGTCATCCGCCTGCCGCTCAGGACGGGTAATGACAACACCTTTTCCGAAAAGCGGTTTGGAGTCAAACCAGCGCAGGGTATCACGCAGCTGAATTACGGGACCGACAACCAGTATGGCGGGCGGCTTAAAATGTCTGGTCCTGGCCAGACCGGCAATAGTGGACAGCGTCCCGGCAAGCACCTGCTGAGACGGCGTTGTACCCCGGCGAATCAGCGCAGCGGGTGTGTCAGGCGACTTGCCGTGCTGCATCAGCGCTTCGGTAATCTGTCCGATGTTTTTCACACCCATCAGAAAAACCAGTGTGCCGATTCCCGACAGGGCCTGCCAGTTGATATCGCTTTTATCCTTTGTCGGGTCCTCGTGACCGGTCACGAAAGCCACCGTGGATGTCAGACCGCGATGCGTCAGCGGGATGCCGGCATAAGCAGGCACCGCGATGGCCGACGTGACACCGGGCACCACTTCAAACGGTATCCCATAAGCCGCCAGCACTTCAGCCTCCTCACCACCGCGACCGAAGATAAAGGGATCGCCTCCCTTGAGGCGGGCAACCGTGCTGCCGCCTCGCGCTTCCTTTGCCAACAGTTCGTTGATCCTGTCCTGGGAAAGCGTGTGGTCCCCGCCTTTTTTCCCGGCGTAAATCATGCGCGCGTGTGTCGGGGCGTATTTCAGCAGTTCTTCATTAACCAGGTTGTCGTAAATCACAACATCGGCCTGCCGGAGACACTCGACGGCCTTGAGAGTAATCAGGCCGGCATCTCCCGGCCCCGCACCGATGATATAGACTTTTCCCGGTTTTGTTTTTTCAGTCATGACCCATTCATCCAGTCATTCCCGCGCAGGCGGGAATCCAGTACGCTTTTATCTGCTTGTGTTCATAAACACGTTTGATTAAATCACTTGTGGCACCAACATACAATGTACCGTTTCTCTGACTTGCCAAAATATAAACATACGATTGAGTCATGAACAACACCATCATTCTATGCTGGATTCCCGCCTGCGCGGGAATGACGAATGTTACATTAGGTCCAGTAATTTTCTGCCGCCTCTCTCCAGGATCATATCGGCCAGTTTCCGGCCCAGTTCCTCCGCAGCGTCGGGCTCCCCCCAGACTTTATCGCGGATCACGTTGTTCCCGTTCGGCGATGCAAGAAGACCCTCGAGGGTCAGGCGTTGTTTCTCAATCAGACCGTAAGCGGCTATCGGCAAACGGCACCCGCCGCCCAGCGCCCGCAGGTAAGATCTCTCCGCTGATACTTCCGTTTCTGTTTGCTTATGGTTAAGCGGCGCCAGAACCTTCAGCAATTCCGTGTCCGTCTTTCTGATCTGCAGTCCGAGAGCCCCCTGACCCACCGCCGGCAGCATCAATTCAATCGGAAGAAACTGGGTTATTTTCTGAACGTATCCCAGCCGTTTCATGCCTGCAGCCGCCAGGATGACCCCTGTCAGTTTCTCTGTATCAATTTTATTAAGCCGCGTGTCGATATTGCCGCGTAACGGCACAATTTCGAGATCGGGCATAATTGCTTTGACCTGCGCACCCCGGCGAAGCGAACCGGTACCGATTCTCGCGCCTTTAGGCATAAACTCCATTTTTACGTTGCCGCGCGACACCAGAACGTCCCGCATGTCCTCCCGGGGCAGAATAGCTGCAAACATCAACCCTTCCGGCGTTTCACCGGGTACATCCTTCATGCTATGAACTGCCAGATCGATGCCGCCTGACAGTAACGCCTCTTCTATCTCCTTGACAAACACACCCTGACCACCAATCTGGGCGAGAGACACGTCCTGCATGATGTCACCGCTTGTTTTAATCACTGTAATCTCAGCGGTAATTTCAGGAATGACCTTTTGAATTTTTTCCACGACAGAATTCGTCTGCGCCAGCGCAAGCCTGCTGCCCCGTGTTCCAACTTTAATCTTCATTGAATTCCTTTCAATCGTCGAGCCTGAAGAGTTGTCTCGCCGCCGCCACAATATCCTGCGATTGAAACTCAGCGCTCTCTTCTTTCATTGCGGTCATCGGCGCGTGCAGAATCTTGTTGACAATGCCATTGACCAGGGCTTCTACTTTATCCCGGTCGTCACTTTCGAGGCTGCCCATCCAACTGGATGCTTTTTCCATCTCCATCCGGACAATACCTTCGGCCTTGGACCTGAGCGACACAATAGTGGGCACGGCTTCCAGTTCCTTAAGCCAGTTGAAATACTGCGCAACCTCTTCATGAACGATCTGCTCCGCCTTCAGTGACTCCCGGCGTCGGCTTTTCATATTTTCGTCAACAATGTCCTGCAGATGATCGATATTGTATAAATATACATTTTCAATGCCATCCGCCGCGGGATCAATGTCCCGGGGCATGGCGATATCCACCAGAAAAAGCAGCCGGTTCTTGCGCTTGCGAAGGCAGCGGCGAACCATATCCTCAGTCACGACATACGACGGGGCACCTGTAGAGCTGATAACAATATCGGCATCGCAAAGCACTTCGTCAAGGGTGCCAAGCCCGACCGCCCTGCCGTGATATTTTTCGGCAAGGATTTCGGCCTGCGCAGTCGAACGGTTGGCAACAATTATTTCTTCCGCACCGTTGCCGATCAAATGCATGCAGGTGAGTTCCGCCATTTCCCCTGCGCCGATAATCAGGGTCTTTTTACCGGCCAGTGATCCAAATATCTTCTTGGCCAGTTCAACCGCGGCAAAACTCACCGATACCGGATTGGCGGCAATTCCGGTTTCCGTCCTGACCCGTTTGGCTGTGCGAAATGCCCGATGCATCAGACGGTTGAGTATAATGCCTGTAGAATTTTCCGTCAGTGCCCGTCGGTACGCTTCTTTCACCTGCCCCAGAATCTGCGCTTCACCCATGACCAGCGAATCAAGGCTGGATGCAACCCGAAACAGATGCCTGATCGCATCTTCATCGCGATGCACATAGATACATGAGGCCTCGTTATTGGTTAACGCGCCGCTACGGACCAGAAACGATTTCAGCAAATCCAAGACCCGCAAATCATCGTCGGTGGAAACCACCAGTTCCACCCGGTTGCAGGTAGAAAGATGCAGGATTTCGTGAACGCCCGGAATCGCCTTCAGCACGGCAGGGAAATTCCCTTCCCGGCTGCACCCGGCAAAAAGTTTTTCAAGCACGTCGATCGGTGCCGTTTTATAATTTAATCCAACTACAGCAATCATATTTTTCAAATAAAATTATGCACGGTTGCAAAACAAAATCGGATCACCAGGGCCGAGGATAAAAAAAGCAGAAACGCTACACAGGACAATATCGCGATCCGGGATCCCTTCCAGCCGATAGCCAGACGCTGGTGAAGCAAAAATCCGTAAACCGCCCAGACGGCAAAAGACCAGATGACCTTGGGATCGGCAGGCCATTGGCCACCCCAGACAAACGCTGCGTAAACCGTGCCCGCGATCATACCTATGGTCAATAAAGGGAATCCCCACAACAGTCCCAGGTGATTGATCCGGTCCAGCTCACCCAGCGACGGCAGAAGCTTGCCCATCTTGCCCGGTTTTTTGCGTTTGAGGAGGCCGTTTTGAATGATAAACATCGCTGAGGCAGCCGTTGCCAATATAAACAGGGCCTCTCCGGCAATGGCCAGCACCAGGTGCAGGTTCGTCAGCCAGCTCTGCCACTGGGGCGGCACCAGATTTTTGCCCGAGCCGTAACCGGCAGCAGCAATCAGTAGCAGTAAAATGAAAGGAACTATAAAAGCGCCCAGCAAGCGGGTCTTGGTTTTAAATTGCAATCCCAGATAGATTCCGGCAATCACCCAGGCATAGATTGAAAGAAAATGGCGGGATCCGAAATAGTCCCAGCCTGTCGAATGAAAGGCTGCCAGAAGAAGGTACAGTGACAGGAAAACGAACGAGGCCGCCAGGATCCAGGTGGACACCCTGGCGAGAGACACTTTTTTCACCAGCAGGGAAAGCAGATAACCCGTCATGGCCAGTACACAACAGGCAAGAGCCGGCACAAACATGATGGTTTCCAGACTAGCCAAGGATTATCTCCTCACCGGTAATATCTCGAACAATGGTTTTCACTTTACGGGTGTCCCGGCTTCGGATTGCATCCAGCAAGCCCGCCGACATCAGCTGATTAAACCAGGTTTTGCCGACACCGGCATTTTTTTCCATTTTTGTCCTTAACTGTCCTAAAATGCTTGCCAGAACGGCATATTCCTCTCCATAAACCAATTCCAGTTCTTCGCGCAGATACCGGGCCAGTGCGGGAGACTGGCCGCCCGTGCTGCATGCAATCGTCAGATCACCCCGTTCAATCAATGAAGGCAGAATAAAATCACATTTTTGCGGATCATCCACGATATTGACCGGAAGATTTTTTTCTTTCGCATCTTTGGAAATCGCGTCGTTGATCTTTTCATCATCCGTCGCACCAATGACAAGAACAGCCCCATTGAGATATTTCGACTCGTACGCATCGTTTACATGATCGATCAGCCGATTTCTTTTCAATTCTTCCAGTTCCGGAACAAGACCGGGGCTCACTACACAGACTTTTGCATTGCAATCCAGCAGACGTGTAACTTTTCGCGCTGCAACATCGCCGCCGCCGACCACAACACACTTTTTGCCTGCAATGTTCCAAAAAACCGGATAATATTTCAAGTTTTCCCTTTCTGCTAAAATGATTCATCGAAAGTATTAATTAAAAAAAGCTATCATGAAGGCATGTAAAATTCAAGCAGGGGTTTGGCTCAGGGTTGATCATCTGATTGGAATCTGTGAAAAATCATTGACAGCATTCAATACTTTGTCGTATGGTTTCTGTGGTTTCAATATAAGACACATACATCCTGAACACACAATACTTAAACAGAAAACTGAAATTCCGCGCGGAAACCAGAAAAAATCAAACCATTGGATAATACCAAACCAAGGAGGTTAGCGATGGGAATTCTAACGTGGATTATGATGGGTATCATCGTTGCTATAATTGCAGAACTGATCACAACCGATCCAGGCCCGGGAGGAATTGTAATTACGATCCTGGTGGGTAGTGCGGGTGCTTTTATCGGCGGATTCATTGGAACCTTTTTTGGATTTGGTTCCTTTGCAAGATTCAGTGTGGCAAGCCTGGTACTGGCTGTAACGGGTGCATTGGTACTGGTATCTCTCTCTCGTGTGCTGAAAAAAAAATAAGACGTCGAACCGAATTATAAAGGATAATATTTCTGGAATATTTTGATGTGATGATGTATAAAAATAAACAACTGTTTTTTAATGATTTCTTAATCTGATCTACCTATTAAAAACTGGAGAACTCGACAGCATGAAGACAGAGTCTGGATCTCTCAAGGCCCAGGACCAAACATCCATCTTCTGGAAATCATGGTTTCCCGACACCCCACCCAAAGCCGTGGTGCATATCATTCACGGCTATGCCGAACACATTGACCGTTACACCAATGTCGTCAACGAACTTCTCCCTGCGGGATATGCCGTTTTCGGAAATGATCACCGCGGACACGGCAGGAGCGGAGGCAAGCGCGGGCATGTAAAAAGCTTCCAGGAATTCATCGACGATGAAAAACAGTTCCGCCGCGAAGTCATCCATACTCGATGTCCCGGAATCCCTTACTTTGTTCTAGGCCATTCCATGGGAAGCCTGATCGCCTTGAATTACATTGAGCAAAATGCTGAAGAAATCAGGGGTCTCATCCTGTCAGGAACCGGTTCGCAACCGGGAACAGACATCCCCAAAATACTTGTAATTCTAACAAAAATCCTTTCCGGAATCCTGCCCTCTATTCATGTAAAATCCCCTTTGCCTCCGGAATTCATTTCGAGGGATAAAGAAGTGGTGAAGGCTTATGTCGATGATCCCCTGGTTTACAATGTCATTACGCCAAGGCTTGCATACGAAATGAACAGATTCGTCGTCATCGGCGCACAAAATTCTGTCAACATCAAAATCCCTGTTCTCATTCAACTGGGTTCAAAGGACACCGCCTTTTCAGGCCAGAAAGAACTCTTTGAAATGATCGGGACAAAGGATAAAATATTCAAGCGCTATGAAGGCCTCAGGCACGAGGTATATAATGAACTCCCTGTTGACCGGACCAGGGTTCTGGCTGATCTGAAATCCTGGCTGGATGCACATGTATAGGTGCAATGGCCTGCCATTGAACCGGGCATTCAAAATCTGCAGACCTGCTTTTAGTTATTCTGCTTCTTTTAGTATTCTGGAGAATTTATGACAGCCGTGGACAAGCAAGCCAAGCAGGTTGATATATTGAAAAAAGCTCGTCGTTTTTCCATTATCCCCAAAGACGATCCCGACCAGGCAACTCGAATCCGCCGTTTCTTCACGGCCACTGCCGCCTACGCCCTCAACTTTGGTCTGTCTTACGCCGCTTATCTGTGGGGCATGATGGAGTGGCAGGCAATTGCCGGTTTTCTGGTCCTTATTCCGGCCATCAATATTATTTTGTATATTATCTTCCGCACAGGCCTGAACCTGAAGTTTCGAGACCCCAGCCTGACAATCGTCCAGATGTGCGCTGCAATCCTGCTTACCATGTATGGTATGTATTTTGCCAATGAAGCCCGCGGCATCCTTCTATTGGTCTATATTCTGATTCTCATCTTCGGTATTTACAAGCTCAACACCCGCAGTTTTTTATATGTGAGCGCTTTTACGCTTGTAACGTATGGAATAGACATTGCGCTTTTAAGTTATTTTCGATCTGATCGTGTCAACCTGAATATTGAATACCTCCAGTGGCTGGTTCTGGCTCTCGTCCTGGTCGCCTTCTCCGTCATCGGGGGACACATCAGTTCTCTGCGCCGGAACCTGCGGATCAGCCGTACAGAACTGGAAAAGTCCCTTACCATCATCAAGGAAATGTCCATCCGTGATGATCTAACGGGTGTATACAACCGCCGCCACCTCATGGAACTGCTGGAACACGAATATCACCGTATCTCCCGCGGGGGCGCCCACTTTTCTGTTGCCATGCTTGACATTGACCATTTTAAATCCGTAAATGACACCCATGGGCACCTGACCGGAGATGAAGTCCTGAAGGCCGTTTCAGATGTCATCCGCAACAGCCTCCGCAGCGCGGACTTCTGCGGCCGTTATGGAGGCGAGGAGTTTCTGCTGGTCATGACCCAAACCAATATCAACGGAGCTCTTCTGTGTGCGGAGCGTATTCGATCGACTATTGAACAGAGCCGCTTTACCAGCCTGGGACCCAATTTCAAAGTAACCGTTTCTTTAGGGGTGACCGAGTTTACGGGAAAAGAAGATATCCCGACCATGATTGCCCGCGCCGATAAGGCCCTGTACCATGCCAAAGAAAGCGGACGAAACCGCGTGGAATACGCAGATTAAAAATCCGGCCAGTCAGTTTTTTTCATGAAGCATCTCCCTTCTCTTCTCTTTTTATGGTGTTTCATCAGCGCATTCCTATCCTCCCGTTTACAAAAATATTGCTTTTTTATTGCTTCACAAAAAAAACTGATGTATTTCAAAAAAAATTGACGGTCAAAAACAGAGGAATCGGATGAGCGGAAAATCAAGCCCGAAGAAAACATCTTTTCAGCTTCAGGATGAACAGAGCGCCATCCTCGACTCCATCGCGGACGGGGTATTCACCGTGGATAAGGACTGGCGGATTACCACCTTTAACCGTGCCGCTGAACAGATCACCGGTGTTTCCCGAGGCGAAGCCGTTGGGCAATTGTGCAAGGATGTGCTGAAGGCTGATATCTGCGAGAAAAAGTGCTGCCTCAGGACTACGATGAAAAGCGGCATTCCCATTATCAACAAAAAAGTCCATATCATTGACGCAGCGGGTCGCCGCCTTCCCA
>MWDG01000046.1 GCA_002070455.1 Deltaproteobacteria bacterium ADurb.Bin151 | reverse complement strand
AGTTCGCACGCTGGAAGGTTCGGAGGGTACGGCGGCGGGTGTCCGGGTTTTACTGGATTCCACGGACGGTTCTGAACTCTGGAGCACCACGGGCGTTTCAGAAAACATTATTGAAGCCAGCTGGCAGGCGCTGATCGACAGTATTGAGTACAAGCTCAGCAAAGACAAAAAAAAGAAATGATTTGAGGGTCTCCCTGAATCAGGATGCGGCAATCTTCTCCATCGTCATGCCGGCCTGCCCGTTGAGCATTATGACCGTCTGATATCACAAATAGAAAAGCTTTGAACTTTCAGACCTGATGCAAATAAAAGGCCCTTCAACGGATATTTTGTCTGCTGAAGGGCTGATATAGAAGAGAACCGCTTATGCCGTCTTGTCTGCATGCTGGAGTCACGACGTTGTTTAACTTGATCTTTCAAGGGTGACAATCACCACCAAGATCCTGCGCTTCTTTTTTAAATTCGTCTCCAGTGACATGACTCGTTACGAGCACAGCAGTATCTCTTTAAACTAATTTAATGCCGCTGATTAGCATTGTCAACTGACCTGCCCCCGAAAGAAGAATCCTTTCTCATGTAAGTTTTACGATTTTGGGTTTCACGAGCCTCTCAAAATCCTGATAAGACATCCGGACAAGTTCCGAATGCGAACAGGCATTGAAAAAGATATCATCATCTTCGCCGAGATGCTGGTCCACGTAGACATCCATTCCATAAAGGTTGCCGAAGGGTGGCATGGCGCCTACCTCGCAATCCGGAAACACATCCTTGAATTGTCCTTCTGCGGCAAGCCTTATCTCTTTTGCGCCGATTTCCTGTCGAAAATGATCAAAATCTATCGAGCGGTTAGCCGGCATGACGGCCATGGCCATCTTTCCTTCAATGAAGACAATAACGGTCTTGGCTACCTTATGCCCTTTGATGTGCAAAGACTGGGCAACTTCCCGGGCCGTATAGGCTGGCGAATGTGCAATCTTCAAATATTTAACCGACTCGCTGTCTAGAAACTCTTTCAATTTTCTGGCTGGCATAAAAGGCCTCCTTTCAATCTTGTCGTTGGGTTAACTGTTTCCAAAACCTATTCTGTTAAAATAGTAGAATCAAAAACTTACACAACATCAGGAGGGGAAGGAAAAATAAACAGGTTCAACTACGACATCGAATTTTTTATTATGATAACACAAAAAAACCCAACAGAAAAATGAAAACAATAGTTGCAATTCAGTGCGGTCATGGATCCCGAAAAGGCCATTAAGGGTGAAGGTCAGTCAAAAAACAGCCCCTGATCGGCAGAATGGACTACGGGCTCAGCAAGAACAGGCAAAAAAGGTAATTTTTTCTTTTTTATTAAATCCATATACGGCCATTGCACAATCTTATGATTGCTGGTATAAGGGGCGCCGGTGAAGACGGTTATACCAAGCCGTATTCCCTGGCTAACTTTGTTGGCATCGGTCGCGTGCCCCCAGACATGGGGGTCGGCTTCCTCAACGTATCAATAATACGCCTGCGGAGCCTCCTCCTTGCCGCCGCGTTATCCTTTGAATGTGACTTGGTATTAAAGAAGAACGAGGGCCAGGCGGTGTTATCAATTAACAGCCAGAATCCGCAAATGCGCCTGATTTCAAAAGCGGTGGAAGTTTTGCGGGACGGCGGAGTAATTATTTATCCTACAGACACAGTTTACGGATTAGGCTGTAGTCTGTCTAATAAAAGAGGCATTGAAAAAATATACGAGATTAAAAGAAGAAACAAGAAACGTCCGCTTAGTTTTGTTTGTTCCGACCTGAAGCACATCAGCCAGTATGCCATGGTTTCAGATTACGCCTATAAAACCATGAAGAGGTTTTTACCAGGACCTTATACGTTTATTCTGGAGGCGTCGCGTCTTGTTCCGAAAATCATTTTGCCCAAAAGGCCGACCACCGGAATCCGTGTGCCGGACAATCAGATTTGCCTGGCTTTGATCCGGGAATTGGGGCAGCCGATCATCAGCACCAGCGTGCAGACGGAGGACGGAGAGGATCTAGGCAATCCATCGCTCATCGATGAATATTTCGGAAGGATCGTCGATTTAGTGATCGACGGCGGGACCATTGTTCCCGAACCGTCAAGTGTTGTCAGTCTTGTGAACGACACGATAGAACTAATTAGAATTGGCAAAGGCGATGTAAGCGCCTTTCAATAAATATACAAGGTTGCACCGTTGAAATTTGCGTGCCGGCAGGGCATCCGGTTCCTGCCATGAGCGCGCATTTCAGCAAGCAGCCGAAAAGGACCCTTATGAAACACATTATGCTCGTGAATGCCGTGCACAAGGAACAGATGCGCATGGCGACGGTTGATGAGAAGGGCAAGCTCATTGATTTCAACATTCAGATGACTGTCCGGGAACCGATCACCGGGAATATTTACAAAGGGAAAGTGCTGAAGGTTGAAAGGGGGCTGCAGGCGGCTTTTGTCGACTACGGCGGCGTCAAGGACGGCTTTTTGCCTCTTCGGGATGTAAGCCCCGAATATCTCACCGAGCCGGAGAACGGTCAGGCCGGCGGCAGGCCGGTTCTCAAAGTGGGACAGGAAATCATCGTTCAGGTCGTCAGGGAAGTCATCGGTAATAAAGGTGCCCTGCTGACATCCTACATCTCCCTGCCCGGACGATACCTTGTTTTACTTCCCAATAAACTCTGTGGTGGCATATCGCGTAAAATCGAAAGCGAAGAAGACCGGCAAAAAATCAAAACGCTGATGGAACAGATCAAAGTCCCGGAAGACATGGGGTTTATTGTCCGTACGGCCGGTATCAACCGAACCAAGCCGGAAATCCAGCGCGACTTCCAGTTTATGATGCGCCTGTGGAGGGAGATTTTCAAAAAAGCCGGGAGCGTCCAGGCACCCGTTTGCCTTTATCAGGAAACAGACTTCGGTGTGCGTTCTCTGCGCGACTACCTGACCCAGGAAATCGATGAAATTCTGGTTGATGAAATTGAAACCTTTCGCAAAATGCGCGCTTATTTAAAAGCGGTTGCTCCCCGTCATTTGCGCATCCTGAAAAACTATAAGGATAAAATCCCGATTTTTGAACGCTACGAGCTGGAGGAACAAATCCGCGTAATTTATCAGGAGCGCGTTGAGTTGAAATCCGGCGGCTACATCATCATCAATCCCACGGAAGCGATGATCACCATTGACGTCAATTCCGGCCGCGGATCCAACAAGAGGAATATCGAAGAAACTGCTTTCAAGACCAATGTTGATGCCTGTGAAGAGATTGCCCGCCAGCTGCGCCTGCGCGACCTTGGCGGTTTAATTGTGATCGACTTTATCGATATGATTGATAAAAAGCATATCGCGGAAGTGGAAAAAGCGTTCAAGAAAGCGCTGAGCGTGGACAGGGCAAGAATTCAGCTTTCCCGTATTTCCAAGTTTGGATTGCTGGAACTGTCCCGCCAGAAGAAGCAGTCCACGATTCAGGAAATCAGCTATATTACCTGCCCGTATTGCAAGGGCAGCGGGCTCAGGCCTTCCCTGGAATATGCCTCGCTGGGAGCTTTTCGCAAGATCGAATCGGAAGCGGTCAAAGGCATTTACTCGGAGTTGAAAGTCAGCCTGCCGCATGAAATTGCTTTTTATATTCTGAATAATAAGCGAAGTGAGCTGATCAAGCTGGAAACCACTTTCGGCGTCTGCGTCCATATCGAAGGAAAATCGGACATGGCGTGGGACAAACTTGAAATAGAGCAGTCGATTAAAGAGCAGACGCTGGAAGCAAGTGCGATGCAGGAAGTCCCTCTGTTGCAGGCAGCCGAAAATACTGAACCGGACAGGGATCAGGCCACTCCGCAAGAAGCGACGGATACGCCAACCAGCGGCCCTGAAGAGCCTGCCAGAAAGAAAAGCCGTCGCCGTCCGCGTCACCGTAAAAAGAGATCTGCAGAACCGGCAACGGACAATGTGCCGGCGGATGAGGCAAATCCGGGGTCTGCGGCTGAAAACGTTTTGCCGCCGGTTCCCCGGTCGATGAAACCTCAATTCCCTGTCAAACCGCTTAAGATCGTCAGCGCCCTTCCGGATGAATTTTATCCGGTGGAGCTGGGCGAAGATGTCTTTGCTGATGAGCCGGGCAAGGATGAACCGGACGAGGATAAAGGGGATCAATGAATGGCGCCTTGGTCATACTATCCGATCCTTCGGTTTTCCGCCGGTTTATGAAGCCCAAGGAGTCATACCCATGGCCGATGAAATCATGAAAAGTCTTTATCGGATTGTTGTGCCTCTTCCGAACAGTCCGCTCAAAGACCTCAATTCCTACGTCATCAAAGGTGAAGACCGCAACCTGATCATCGATACCGGTTTCAACCGAAGCGTCTGTTATGAAGCCATGAAAAAAGGCCTGGACGAACTGGACATTGATTTGGACAGGACCGATTTCATGCTGACCCACATGCATGCAGATCACACGGGGCTTGTGCTGCGGCTGGCATCGGAAAGCAGCAAAATTTATTTCAGCAGGATTGATGCGAGGGTGTTCGATAAAGATATCAGCTGGCAGCCGCTGATCGACTTTGCCGAATTGAACGGCTTTCCCGCAGGAGAACTGCAAAAGGCAATTGCCAGCCATCCGGGCCTCAAATACTCTCCGCACGAGATTCCGGTCTTTACCCTCGTCGACGACGGGGATGTGATCGAATGCGGTTCCTACCGACTGCGATGCGTGGCTACGCCGGGACATACCAAGGGTCATATCTGCCTTTACGAAGAGGTTAAGAAAATCTTCTTTTCCGGCGATCATATTCTCTTTGACATTACACCGCACATCGAGTCATGGGCCTATGACACGAATTCTTTGGCCGATTATATAGCCAGCCTCGATAAGATTTATGATTTGCCCGTGAATCTCGTACTGCCCGGACACCGTAATTTCCAGGGAAGCCTGAAAAAAAGAATTGACGAACTGAAAATCCATCACCGCGAACGCGCCGATGAAGTGCTGAAAGTGCTGGGAAGTGAAACGCTAAATGCCTATGCCATTGCCGCGCGCATGACCTGGGACATTGACTGTGAAACCTGGGAAGATTTCCCGATTGCCCAGAGATGGTTTGCAACCGGAGAAGCCATCGCCCATCTGCGCTACCTGGAGGGCGAGGGCCGGATCACCCGCGATGCTACGGAAAAGATTGTCACCTTTTGTGCAACCAGTTAAAAAGATGTAAAATATAAATTCGGGTCTGGACCAGGCAATGATTTCATTCTGGCTTTGTCCGCATATCCATCGCTCTGTCGAGTCTTTTGGACTCGACAGAGGTCATCGACCGAAGTTATACTTGTTCTGCCGGTTCTGAATCAAAGATGATACCGCGGCGGCAAGGAAGAGGCGCCGGAGGCGTATATTTACATACGTTGAGAGTGCCAACGACGATGCCAACAAAGGTAGCGCTTTGAGTCAGAATTGGCATCAGAAGAAGATCATGCCCAGCGCTTCCGCAATACACGCCGGTTTATCCTGTCCCTCAATTTCGATCGTATGAGTTTGCTTCACCAGTACCCTGTTTCCCGGTTTTTGTTCCAGGCCGGTAAGGACAATCCGGTCGCGGATTTTAGAACCGGATGCCACGGGGGTGATGAAGCGCACCTTATCCAGTCCGTAATTGATGGCCATTTTGGCCCCTTCAACTTTCAGGGGGACCTGATAGCTGAAAAACGGCAGATGCGAAAGCGTCAGAAATCCATGCGCGATGGTTTTTCCGAAAGGCCCCTTTGCGGCCTTTTCAGGATCCACATGAATCCACTGGTGGTCTTTGGTGCTGTCGGCAAACTGGTTAATCTGTTCCTGTGTCACCTCTGTCCAATCGGAAACAAAAACTTCTTTTCCGATCCATTTCTCCATGTCTTTCAATGCGGATTCGATAGACATTTCAAATATCTCCTTTATGGTTTCGGTGAATGCTTGTTAACCCTTGTCAACGGTTTTCCGGCATTAGTGTTTTAATCAAGCGCCGCGTTTACTTTGGACTGTGCGGATTTTGCCTCCTTCATGATTCTTTCAAAAAGCTCCGCAACCGTCGGCTGATCGTGAATCAGACCCTGCACCTGGCCGACCGGCAGAACGCCCGTCTTTGAATCGCCGTTTTCGGTGGCCACCCGAATGGCTTTGAAGGCGTTGGCCATGAAGGCAAGCTGCCTGGCATTCTTGTAGCCGGATAACAGCACGCCCAGGAAGAGTTTGAAATAGGGCACGCCCATTTGCTTTGCGATATCCTGCGAGTTGAAAAACGCGGCGGGCCAGCTCAGGCCATTTTTGATAGCGTGTTTTGCCGCGTCCGTTTTCATTACACGGCATAAAATACCGTCAAAGCGTTTTGAAAACAGCGTGTCGTAGACATCTTTTTCCAGGGTAAGCTTTTTGAAGTTTTCATGCAGGGGGCTTTCCTTGGTGGTCATCAGCCTGGTGCCCATGGCGACGCCCTCGGCTCCCAGGGCCAGAGCGGCCGCGATGCCGCGTCCATCTGCGAAACCGCCGGCGGCGATCACGGGAATGTCCAGATTCTCAGCCAGATGCGGAATCAAAACCAGCGATGTGACGTCTTCGCCATGCGCCGCTGCTTCCTGGCCGGTCGCAATGACCGCGTCCGTGCCGAAATCCTGTGCCCGCTTGGCATGCTTCACGTTGACAACCGTGGCAAAAACCTTGCCGCCGTATTTGTGCGCTTCTTTCACAATCCAGTCGCCTTTGCCCAGTGCAAAGTTGATGACAGGCACTTTTTCCTGCAAAAGAACTTTCGCGTTTTCCGCCGCGCCCGGGAACATCAGCGACGCATTGGCGCCGAAAGGCTTGTCGGTCAGCTTCCGGATTTCGCGGATGGATTCCCTGGTCTGCTCAGCGTTCAGCGGTCCTGTCGCCAGAATGCCCAATCCCCCGGCGTTGGATACCGCCGCGACCATTTTCGGAGTGCTGATCCAGCTCATGCCTGAGAGTACAATGGGGTACTTGATGCCGACCATTTCAGTAATTCTTGTTTTCATATTTTCTCCTTTTTATCATGAAAGTCTCTTGAACTTTTTTCGTATCAGTTTCCGCAGAGCTTTGCGGCCCTGGCGGAATGTTCTTTTGCTTCGGCTGCCATTCTCTCCATGAGTTCTGCGCAGGTGGGAATGTCGTTGATCAGGCCGATGGATTGGCCGACCATCAGCGGGGCATAATCGACATCGCCGGTTTCCCAGGCTTCCTTAACCTTCTGACCGGACAGAAGGGGGATGAGCTCTTCAAATCCGCCGTGGCGGGCTTCAATGGCGAGTACCTCCTCCAGAACTTTCGATTTCAGTCCGCGGCCCTGCAGGCCGATAGATTTACCGTAAATCACCGTGTCGAATTCCTGTCTCCGGATCAGTTCCTGCTTGATGTTATCGTGAACTTCACATTCTTTTGTGGCGATGAACCGGCTGGCCATCATCACGCCGTCGGCGCCCAGAGCCAATGCCGCCGCCAGCCCGGATCCATCGGCGATTCCACCGACCGAGACCACGGAGATTTTCAGAGAAGAAACCATTTTGCGCGTGAGCACCATGGTGGTTACATCATCATTTAACGGGTGGCCTCCTTCTTCGATCCCTGCCGCGTACACACCGTCGAAGCCGATCTTTTGCGCGTGCAGCGCATGACGCACGGCGCCGACTTTATGGAACATTCTCACACCGGCATTTTTAAGAAGCTCGACCGCTTCCATTCCCGCCACCTTGTCCAGCGGTGTTCCGGAAAATTCAATGCCGTCAACTTTTTCCTCTGCGCAGATCCTGACATACATTTTGTGATGTTCCGGCGTGATCCGCATCGAGGGCAAAAGGGTAATGGCAATAAAAAAAGGTTTGTCGGTCAGTTTGCGTGTTTCCCGAATGGCCGCCCGAAACTCGTCGGCTGTTTCATAATTGGCGGCGGTGAGATTGCCGATGCCGCCGGCGTTGGATACCGCGGCACACATTTTCGGCTTGCAGAGCCACATCATCGCTCCGCAGATAATCGGGTACTTCACGCCGAACATTTCTGTAATGGCAGTTTTGAACATATAAAAAATCCTCCTTCATATTTTAGCGTTAAATTTTGCTTTCGCTTTTTTCCTTTTTTCCAGGCTTTTTTGAATATTTTGCTGGACCTGCTTCTGGAAGAGACGCTTCAGAATGTATCCCCGGTAGAATTCACCGATCCGGGTCAGTTCCGTCGTAATCAAAATATTTTCCCTGGTCGATTTTCCCGCGACAATTTTTCTGCGCAGGGCCATTTCCTTCTCCACGATCTTTTTGCCCAGCTCCACCCAGAACGACAGCTCGTCCTGGTCCATTCCCAGTCCGATCAACTGCCGGATTCCGTCCCGTCCGATCCGCACATCTTCGTCGTTGTAAAGCGGTTTGTCCGTGCCGGTTGTCAAGGGAATCAGGACCCCCAGTTTTTCCGCTTTTCTAAGCTGGGTTTCCGTCAGTCCGGTCGTTTCCAGAAAGGCCTGCCGGTCAAGCAGTCCATGTCCGGTAAGGTCGTCTAAATTGAAGACGGCGTTTTCAACGGTTTCCGCCTCCAGGAGACTGAGCCCTTCATCCATACGGCGCAGGATGTTCTTGATGAGGTACAACGGAAAGTAGCGCTTGCCTTTCAGCTCCTGGATGGCGCGCAGCCGGTCAATGCAGGCCTCGTCGTAGTAGGCCATTTTTTCATTGACCTTCTCGGGCCGGGGCAGGAGTCCCTCGGATACATAGTAGCGAATGGTTGAGGCCGGAACGCGGCTTCTTTTGGCAATTTCACCGATTTTCAGTTTCATTTACTTTCCTCAAACATTAAAGTTGAGCTTTAATGTTATAGTGCGGTTGAAAGCCGCTGTCAAGAAAATATTTTCAGGATCAATAAAATGAATAAAAACAATAGATAAAACCATTGACAACCGTTGGGATGCTTTCTATACTCTGCCGCGCGTTTGAAATTATTCAAAAACAAGGAGGCAGATGATGAAGAATCATAGCCGGTTTTTCGTTGCGGCGGGGGTAATCATGCTGGTTGTTATTTCCCTGATTTGTTCCGGCCCGGCATGGGCCGAATATCCGGATCGCAGCATCACCGTGCTGGTCGGATTTGTTCCCGGCGGCAGCATGGATCTGAGCGCGCGGGCGCTGGCGAAGTCCGCGGAAAAGATCCTGGGGCAGCCCGTCATGATTGAAAACAAGCCGGGTGGAACGGGAACCGTTGCGCTGGCCGCTCTTCTGTCTCAAAAGCCCGACGGTTATACCCTTTGCGCCACGCCGAGTTCTGTTCTCATCCGGGTGAGCCAGCAGCAAAAAGTCCCGTTCAAACCGTTTACGAGTTTTAAAACGGTTATCGGGTTTACTGAACCGCAGCTGGGCCTGGTGGTGAAAAGCGACGCGCCATGGAAAACACTAAAGGATCTGACTGCCTATGCGGCAAAGAATCCCGGCAAGTTGAAGTACGCAACAACCGGTGTCGGCAGTACCACGCACGCCGCCGTGGAAGAAATCGCCTCAAAAGACAAACTGCAATTGATCCACGTGCCCTACAAAGGCAGCATGGAAGCGCTCACCGCTCTGCTGGGCGGCCATGTTGAATTTGCGGCTCTGACCTCGGAACTGGTGCCTGCCGTTAAGTCGGGCCAGGCCAGACTCCTTGCCGTAATCAGTGAAAAGCGTTCCGTGAAATATCCGGACGTCCCCACGATGAAAGAACTGGGTTACGACTTTGCCAATGACGCCGTTTTTGCGATAGTTGCGCCCGCGGATATCGATCCTGCCGTGATGAAAAAACTGGAAGGCGTTTTTGCGGCCGCTGCGAAAAACAGTGAATATCTGGAGACGCTCGACAGGATCAACATGATTCCCGTTTATTATGATGGGAGAGCGTTTGACAGTTTTTTAAGAAAACACTGGAAAATCATCAACAAAAGCCTGATTGCCAGCGGGGCCATCAAGGAAGCGGCAACCAAACCGGAATAAATCTGCAGAAGCTGAAGGCCCGGGAACAAATAAAATGGATAAACGCAATCTGATCAGTGGTCTGTTTTTCCTTGGTTTTTCGGCTTTTGTCGCGGTCTCTTCCATCGGCCTGGGGATCGGCCGCCTGACCAATCCCCAGGCCGGTTTTATGCCTTTCTGGACAAGTCTGCTGATCATTCTTTTCTGCCTCATTTTATTCGGCCAGACATTTGCAAATCGGTCCGGTTCGGCTGGCCGTGCGGATAGTTGGAGCCAGGTCCACTGGCATAAAAGTATGCTGGCAGCCGGCGCTTTGTGTGTTTACATGTTCTTACTGCCGGAAATCGGTTATCTTGCGGCCACAAGCATTCTGATGCTGGCGTTATTCAAATTGAGTTCCATGAAAATTCTGCCCGCCGCTCTCGCTTCTTTGTTAACGGTTATCTTAAGCTACGCGCTGTTCTCTTTTATTTTAAACACGCCTCTGCCCAGGGGGATGCTGGGGTTCTGATCTTTTTTGACGGAGTATCATTGGACGCACTGAACGGATTACTCTACGGCCTTTCGGTCGCATTTGAATTTCACAATTTAGGCCTGCTGCTTGCGGGCTGCCTTTTGGGCACGCTTGTCGGCGTTTTACCGGGACTGGGGCCGGTCGGCGCGATTTCTATCCTTTTGCCCCTCACCTTTCAACTGCCGCCCGCGGGCGCCATCATCATGCTCGCCGGGATCTATAACGGAGCCATGTACGGCGGATCAACAACCTCCATTCTGATCAACGTGCCGGGAGAGGCGGCCTCCGCTGTCACCTGTCTGGACGGCTACGCGATGGCCCGTAAAGGCCGGGCGGGCACCGCGCTGGGTATCGCAGTTTTTGGATCGTTTATTGCCGGAACAGTCGGATTGATTGGACTGCAGCTGATCGGTGGACCCCTGTCCGTGCTGGCGCTGAAATTTGGCCCGCCGGAATACTTTGCCATCATCCTGATGGGATTCACATTCATCGTTTATCTGGCGCAGGGATCGATGATCAAGGCTGTGCTCATGGCTCTTGCCGGCATCCTTTTGAGCCTGATCGGGCTGGACCCCATTACCTCCGAGCAGAGATTCACATTCGGAAATATCCATTTGTTTGAAGGCCTCAGTGTTGTACCGCTCGCCATCGGCCTGTTCGGTCTGGCGGAGGTATTTGTCAATCTGGAAAAGACTGCACCCGCCAGAGTATTGCAGGTAAAAATCAAAAACATGTTTCCAAACAAGAGCCAATGGCTGAGGGCCAGGTGGGCTATCGTGCGAGGTACAGTGATCGGCTTTTTCATGGGCATTCTTCCGGGCGGCGGGCCGGTGCTATCCACATTCATGGCTTACGGTGTGGAAAAAAGAGTGTCAAAACATCCGGAAAAATTCGGCCATGGCGCGATCGAAGGTGTCGCGGCACCCGAGTCCGCCAACAATGCTGCGGCATCCACATCCTTCATTCCGCTCATGACCCTGGGGATTCCGCCCAACGTGGTCCTGGCTGTGCTGTTCGGCGCGTTTATGATTCATGGCGTGACGCCCGGACCGCTGCTCATGACGCAGCATCCGGAAATATTCTGGGGTGTGATTGCCAGCATGTACATGGGGAATGTTATCCTGCTGATCCTGAATCTGCCGCTGATCCCGCTGTGGGTTCAGGTTTTGCGGATTCCCGATAAAATACTCTACCCGCTCATCGTCCTGTTTTGCCTGCTGGGCGCCTACAGCGTCCACAACAGTGTCTTTGACATCGGGGTCATGCTGCTGTTCGGTATGGTCGGTTATTTGCTTAATAAATTCGACTTTGAGCCCGCACCCCTGGTCCTGGGGTTTGTATTAGGTCCTCTGTTTGAAGTCAACCTCCGCCGCTCTCTATTGATGTCGCAGGGCAGCTTTGCCATCTTTGTGGAACGACCGATCGCCCTGGTTGCGCTGATTGTCTGTGTCATTCTGATTATTCTCCCCTTCATTCAAGCCATTAGAAAAACAAGCCGTCCGATTTCATGATGGGAATCAGAATAACTTATTTAATGTTGCATTGTTTCATTAAAATTGTATTATGCTATTATAATTGAGTATTTGATGAAATGCCTTCTAAGGTATACTCGTTCCCCAAGATCCCAGCGACGAACCAGCCTACAAACTACTGGAACGAATTAAAGCTCAAAAAGGAAAAGCGAAAACAAATAAACGGAGCAAAAATTAATGTATCTGTTCATGGATGAATCCGGCTGTCTTGGATTCGATTTTGACAAAAAGAAGACATCAAAATGGTTTGTGGTGACTTTTTTATTTTCAACGTCAAAGAGACCGTTGGAAAAAATTGTTAAAAAAGTTCATGGCAGTCTGTGCAAACAGTTGAGTAAGCATTCCGGTGTGCTTCACTGTAATAACGAAAAACCGGCAACCCGCAAGCATCTTTTAAAATTACTTAAAGAAAAAGATTGTGCCATCATGACCATTTATCTTAATAAGCGCAAAGTCTATACGCGTCTCCAAGATGAAAAACACGTTCTTTATAATTATGTTACAAATATTTTGCTGGATAGAATATTTTCCAAACGCTTTGTTCCGGAGACGAAGAAGATTACGTTGATTGCTTCAAAGAGAGAAACCAACAAGTTTCTGAATGATAATTTTACCAGTTATCTTAACCGGAAAATCAATCATGAACATAATATTGAATTAACCGTGGAGATTAAAACGCCCGCTGCTGAGAAGGGTCTGCAAGTTGTTGATTTTGCATGTTGGGCAATATATCGCAAATATGAATACGGAGATGCAAGTTATTATAATTTAATTAAAGAAAAAATAAAGGAAGAAAATGCGCTTTTCCCATAAAATGCAAAACCCCATGCGCTATTTACGAGCATCCATCCGGTAGCCCACGCATGAGGACTTACTTGCGACTTAAATATGATCTTTTTGTTATTGAAAGTCAAGAGGAAATTTGGTTGATAGCGAAGATAGTACATTAAGGATTTAAATATCCTTCGACCAGCTCAGGGACCGCCCCGGACGCTGAGCCTGTCGAAGCGTCAAATCTCCCGCTGATTCAGTCATCTTGACTGAATCAGTTGTTTTGTCTGCTAAAACTCAAACCATGAATTTTTATATTGCCTGGCGAACGTTTGCTTGAGGGAAATGCATGTAAAAAGGAGAGACTTTTATCGCTGCCAGGGGCGACAAGCCTCCTACGTCCGGAAAGAAATTTGGATCAATGCACATGCTCTGGATGCGGGCAAATCTTGCCCATCCTTTCCCTGCGGGCCCAGTCAGATAGATCTGTTCATTGAGCTGCTGATAAAGACGGATAGGCAGAAACGCAGTGTGCACAGGAAAGGGGATGCCTCCCGAGGTTATTGTTGCCTCAAAGAAATTATTATCTGCAAATCCAATGGTGATGCGGTCGATTTTGCCGGATGAGTGCCACCGAATCGAAACGGTTTCTTTGGGAATGCCCCAATTGTATCGTCCGTTTTCAGTGCTGTTTTCCGAATCCACATAAATTTTTGTAATGCTCCGCCGGCCGGTATGCGCAAAAGAACCCGGCATAAAAAGCAGTTCCCGGTAAGGTCCGACGGGGGCCTGTTTGTAATTGACCAGCATCACATACCCCAGTCCGTTTCGTGCGTGGCCGGTCAGCCAGGCGGGAAGAAAACCGCATTTTTCCACCCAGCCTTTTTTAAAATAATACGCCAGAATAATGCCCTCTCCTGTCAATTGCCAGGGCGCTGGTGAATGGGGTTGCGGTATTCGGTTCATAGACGTTTAGCCCAGGGACTTTTTAATTTTGTTTATGTATTCACAGACAATCTCCTTCAGGTCGTCACTGTCGCGGTTTTCATCGATCAGTTTGACGACTGCGCTGCCGATGACGATCCCGTCGGCAATGCCGCCGATTTCTTGAGCCTGGGCCGCAGTGGAGATGCCGAAGCCAACGGCAATCGGCATTCCGGTAAGTTTGCGGATGTTGCCTACTTCACGGGCGATGTCTGCTGCTTTCGGTGCGGCGGTGCCGGTCACGCCGGTGATGGATATGTAGTAGAGAAACCCCGTGGCGCTTTTGAGGATGGTTTTCAGTCTGCCTTTGCCGGTGGTCGGGGCAACCAGCGCGATAAAATCAAGACCGGCCGCGTCTGTGTGAATTCGCAGTTCAGACGCTTCTTCCGGGGGCAGGTCAACTACCAGAACGCCGTCCACACCGGCTTGTTTTGCCGTTTTGGCAAATTGATCGACACCGTAGGCGAAAATCGGATTGAAGTAGCCGAAAAGAACAATGGGAATTTCTGAAACCCGGCGGATATCGGCAACCAGATTCAGCACACCATGAAGGGTGGTTCCGGTTTTCAGTGCCCGCTGCGAGGCGGCCTGGATGACCGGCCCGTCAGCCGTTGGATCGGAAAAAGGAACGCCGATTTCCAGAATGTCCACACCTGAATTTTCCAGGCCCAGGATTAATTTCTTTGTGGCATCAAGCGAAGGGTCCCCTGCCGTTAAATAAACGATCAGCGCTTTTTCATTTCTTGCGCGCAAAGATTCAAACTTAAGTCCAATTCGTCCCATTTTTTCCCTCACATCGTTTCTATAATCGTTTGGGCGTCCTTGTCGCCGCGTCCGGACAGGCAGATGACAATAATTTTGTTTTTCTTCATTGCCGGTGCGATTTTCATGGCATAGGCAATGGCATGCGAACTCTCCAGCGCGGGAATGATGCCTTCCTGCTTCGACAAAAAAGAAAAAGCCTCGATCGCTTCTTTATCGGTGACCGTCACATAGGTTGCGCGGCCGGTTTTTGCAAAATAGGAATGTTCCGGGCCCACGCCGGGATAATCCAGACCCGCTGCAATCGAGTATGCATCGCGCACCTGGCCGTGTTCGTCCTGCAGCAGGTAGGTTTTATTGCCGTGCAGGACACCCACTTTCCCGCCGCTGATACTGGCGGAGTGCTCTTTTGTATTCATGCCAAGGCCGGCCGCCTCCACACCAAGCATGGCCACCTTCTTTTCGTTGCGAAATGCGTAAAAAGTCCCCATCGCGTTGGAGCCGCCGCCCACGCATGCCACCAACATATCGGGATTTCTGCCTTCTGTTTTATGAATCTGCTTTTTAATCTCCAGCCCGATCACCGACTGAAAGTTTCTCACCATCACGGGATAGGGATGCGGTCCGGCGGTTGTTCCGATAATATAGAATGTATCTCGGACGCTTCCCACCCAGTAGCGCATGGCTTCGTTCATCGCGTCTTTGAGGGTGGCCGTGCCGCTTTTGACCGGTACAACCTCGGCGCCGAGAATTTTCATGCGGAATACATTGGGCTCCTGGCGGCGGATGTCTTCCTCCCCCATGAAGATTTTGCATTCCATTCCGAAAAGCGCTGCAACGGTGGCCGTGGCCACCCCGTGCTGTCCCGCACCGGTTTCGGCAATCACTTTTTTCTTGCCCATCCGTCTGGCCAGAAGTGCCTGGCCCAGCGTGTTGTTTATTTTGTGAGAGCCGGTGTGATTCAGGTCTTCCCGTTTGAGATAGATTTTCGCGCCGCCCAGAGCCTTTGTCATCCTCCGGGCGAAATAAAGCGGAGTGGGACGGCCGGCGTACTCGCGCCGGTACCAGTCAAATTCTTTCGCAAATGATTTATCTTTTTTTGCCTTGCCATAGGCGACTTCGAGTTCAAGAAGCGCGGGCATCAGCGTTTCGGCTGCGTAGCGTCCGCCAAAGATGTCAAAATGTCCATATGGATCGGGTAGATTATTCATCAGTCTTTCCTTCGCGTAAAAATAACGGGTGCCGCGCAGCCAGCGTCCGTCTCGTTGATGATTTGCATGATCCGTGCGATTTTCACGTGATCTTTTTTGCCGGGTGAGGATTCCACGCCGCTGTTGATGTCCATCGCGGCGGGACTTACCATCTGCATCGCTTCAAGAATATTTTCTTCTTTTATCCCTCCCGACAGAATCAAAGGTTGAGAAATTTGACGTGCCAGCATCCAGTTGGAAGTCTTTCCCGTGCCACCGTAAAGTCCGGCGTGGCGGCTGTCCACAAGAATGGCGGCAACATCATACAGGGCGGCTTTTTTTAAATCCTCATCTTTTTTCAATTCCAGTGCCTTGATGATCCGATCGCCGGGAAATTGCCGGCAAAATTCGGGGGATTCATCGCCATGAAGCTGAATCATGTCGAGCCGGCAGTTCTCATAGACGCGACGGACCAAGTGTTCTTTTTGATTGACGTAAACACCAACTTTTACCAGATGTTGGGGCAGCCGGTCAATGATTTCTGCTGCTTTTTGCGGTTCGATATAGCGGGGGGAGGGTGGATGAAAGATAAACCCCACAGCCGCTGCCCCGTTTTCGGCCGCGCAAAGCGCGTCTTCCATATTCGTGATCCCGCAAATCTTTACCTGTATCACGGTTTGCTCCCCAGAAATGAACGCAGTTTTCTGCCGATATCCGGCGCCGTCACCAGTCCTTCGCCAATCAGAAAGGCATGAATGCCCGCTTCCATCAGGTATTCAATATCGTTTCGGTTTTTCAGTGCACTTTCTGCCACTACTGTTTTGCCGGGGGGGATTCCCCGTTTTAAAGTCCGGCTGGTGTTAATGTCCGTCACAAACGTATCCAGGTTGCGGTTGTTGATGCCAATGATATCCGCACCGGCGGCAAGGGTGGTGTCCAGTTCGTCCTGCATGTGCACTTCCACCAGGGGACTCAGGCCCAGCTCTTTCGATAAATGAATGAATTCAGCCAGCCTGTCGCCCAGCACGCGCACAATCAGCAGAACGGCATCCGCCCCGATGACTCTGGTTTCGTAAAGCTGGATCGGGTCAATGATGAAATCCTTTCGCAAAACCGGGATTTGCACTTCGCGCCTGATTTGCGACAGGTAATCCCTGTGGCCGGAAAAATATTTTTCATCGGTCAGTACGGAAATCGCGGCCGCCCCGTTTTGTTCGTAGAGTCCGGCAATCTTTGTCGGCTCAAAATGTTCAACCAGTCTGCCGCGCGAAGGGGACGCGCACTTCACCTCGGCGATAATGGAACAGTCTTTCCCGCTGATGGCTCCGCGAAAATCCCGGCAGGGAGGAAGCCCTGCGATTATGTCCCGCACTACAGGCAGGGTTGTGGTGCTTTTCAGCGCCGCCACTTCTTCTTTTTTGGTTTCGATAATTTGATCTAAAATCATTTTATTCTCGTTTATGACTTCCCCTCTCCTTTTCACCCTCACCCTAACCCTCTCCCATCAAGGGAGAGGAAACTAGCTGTTGCTCATCTCAATGAGCGCCTGCA
>MWDG01000045.1 GCA_002070455.1 Deltaproteobacteria bacterium ADurb.Bin151 | reverse complement strand
GGCCGCCCTGCACATTCAGAAAAAGGCAAAAGATGATGTCATGGTGGTTCTGCCCTCCGATCACGCGATCGGCAACCCCGAAAAATACCGGGCCGTAATTTCCGCTGCCGCCCGGGCCGCCGAAAGGGAAAATGCCCTGGTTACCATCGGGATCCAGCCTGACGGCCCGCATACCGGATTCGGCTACCTGGAAGGAGGCAGTTCCGCGGGAAAAATAACCGGCCAGAAAATCCTTGAGGTTAAATCGATCCGGGAAAAACCTGATATCCGGAAGGCAAAGGAATTTGTAAAAAAAGGAAATTTCTTCTGGAACAGCGGCATGTTCGTCTGGAAAACCTCGGTCATATTAAGCGAGATAAAGTCTTACCTGCCGGATCTGCATGCGGGCTTGATGACCATTAAAGAAGCGCTGGGGAAACCAACCGAAGCCAAAACTGTTGAGAAAATATACCGGAAACTGGTTTCGATTTCCATCGACTACGGCGTGATGGAAAAAGCGAAACATGTCTTTGTCCTGCCTGCCGAATTTGGCTGGAGCGATGTGGGGAGCTGGGACGCTCTGTGGGACATCTCCGCAAAAGACGCCAATGGAAACGCTTCTTCAGGCGGTGGAGCGATCATTCTTGAAGACACAGAAGATTCCCTCGTCTGCGGCACAAATAAACTTGTCGCGCTGGTCGGAATGAAGGATGTCATTGTTGTGGACACAAAAGACGCCATCCTGATCTGCAAAAGAGGGCGGTCCCAGAACGTCAAGAAAATCGTGGACCGACTGGAAGCCAAAAAAATGAAAAAATACTTATAAAGAGCTGGTTTTGGCTATTCCAGATAGACGGGATTGCCATCCAGGGGGAAAGTCCCTTCTTCCAGTTTGCGCACAATGATTTTCAGTGTGGTTTCTTCATCATCGAAGGTAACAATCACAATATTCGGAAACTTGATCTGGTGGTTTTGCACACCATCAATGTTTTTAAGGATAGCCCCTACCCTTTTGCTTGCCCCTCAGGAAAAACAGCCGGGAATCGTCATCTGCACGATTCTTCGTGCTGCAATAGCCGGATTCGCCAATAATGCAAGAAAAACAAAAGCCAGGAAAAGACCGCCGATTTTTTTCATAAATGCGCTCCACATGATGGTTCCTGATGATCTTCATTATGTCAAGTCACTCAAAGTTGCAACGGCAAAATACAATTGACAGGATCCATATTATCTGGAATAAAAAAACACCAAATTTCTTTCGAAAGAGCCCATGATGACTATTTCCCTGTCTTTCCCCCTGATTCTGGCATCCGCCTCTCCGCGCAGAAAAGAACTTCTACGTTCTGTAGGGCTGAAATTTAAAATTATTGCTTCTGACATTGACGAATCCTATATCGCCGGCGAAAGTCCGCAGGATCACGTTCGAAGACTTTCCCGCGCTAAAGCCGCAGCGGTTGCGAACCGGCATCCAAAGGCCCTGGTTCTGGGTGCCGACACCATTGTCGTGATTGATGACCTGATCCTGGGGAAACCCAAAAACAAAAAACAGGCACGGGAAATGATGCAAAGACTGAGCAACAGACGCCATACCGTCTTCACAGGATTTACGATCACCCGTGTTTTTTCCGGTTTATCGAAAACCAGGGTGGTCCGTTCAGACGTCCGGTTTAAAAAAATCACTCCGGAAGAAATGAACTGGTATGCGAACTGCAGCGAACCCTACGACAAGGCGGGAGGCTATGCCGTTCAAGGATTAGGGGCGTATTTCATCAAGGCCATTCACGGCTCCTACACCAATGTAATCGGCCTGCCGCTTTGTGAAACGCTGGAAGAACTTCAAAAGATCAGGACCATTCAATTCAGGTAAACCATAATGGAAACAGACATCGTCTCCAATATCATGGGCATCCGGCAGAGAATGACCGCTGCGGCAGAGCGTTCCGGCCGCAATCCGGAGAACGTCCATCTCATGGCTGTGAGTAAAACGGTTCCTCCCGAACGCGTCCAACAAGCCATCAAGGCAGGCATCACATGGTTTGGCGAAAATTACGTGCAGGAGGCAAGGGAGAAAATTCCCGCCGTCGGGCAGAATGTTTCGTGGCACATGATCGGACATTTGCAGACCAACAAGGTGAAGTATGTCGTGCATCTCTTTGACTGGATTCATTCCGTTGACCGTATCGAACTGGCCAGGGAACTGGACAAAAGGGCGGCACAGAATCAGCGCACGCTGAAGGTCCTGATCGAAGTCAACGTCAGCGGCGAAGTCTCCAAAAGCGGCGCGGAACCCTCGCGGGTTCTGGAACTTGTCCGGCAGATTTCCGTAATGCCGAACCTGAACGTCCAGGGCCTGATGACAATGCCTCCCTTCTTTGAAAATCCGGAAGAGGCACGCCCCTACTTTGTTGCACTGCGCAGGCTGCGGGATAAAATCGAAGGCGAGAACATTCCCGGCGTTCAGATGAAAGAGCTCTCCATGGGCATGACCGGTGATTTTGAAGTCGCCATTGAAGAAGGGGCCACCATCATCCGCGTCGGCCGGGCCATTTTCGGCGAGCGGCAATAAGGTTTCCCTTTCAATCACTCGCCGGATAAGGCCCCGCTTTGAGCATTCCTTTCCGATACGGGGACGGCGGGAAATCAAAGACCGGGCCCCCGCAGCATCAATAGTTGAAGGAATTTGATTCTCATGACTATTCGTGAAATTATTTTTCAGGCAACGGCACAACTGGAAGGCGCGGGAATTCCGTCAGCCCGGCTGGATGCGGAAGTCCTGCTGGCTTTCTGCCTGAATAGCGATCGTCTGGAACTGATGAAAAATCCGGAAAAACTGCTTGACAATGCCGAGCAGACCTCCTTTTGCGCATTCATCGCCAGAAGACTGCGCCACGAGCCGGTGGCTTACATCACCGGGCGTAAGGCTTTCTGGTCTTTTACACTGGAAGTCAATAACGATGTGCTGATTCCGCGCCCCGACACGGAAGTGATCGTGGAAGAAGCGCTGGCGGTCCTGAACGCACACCCCGTTGATCAGCCCCGCATCCTGGATATCGGGACGGGCAGCGGCGCAATCGCCCTGGCCCTGGCCTCGGAAGTCCCCGGGGCACAGATCACAGCCACGGATATTTCAGACATGGCGCTTGCCGTAGCAAAAAAAAACGCTCTTGCTCTGGGACGGGATCAACAGGTCACATTTCTCCAGGGGAACCTATTTACACCGGCGCATGGGACCTTTGACCTGATTGTTTCGAATCCCCCCTATATTAGTGCCGGTGAATATGAAACGCTCCCCGCAGGCGTGAAGGATTTTGAGCCGCGCGTGGCGTTATTCGCGGGAAAATCAGGATTGGAATTTTACGAAAATCTGGTATATCAAGCAAAAGACTATCTGAAAGAAAAGGGCTGGCTTTTGCTCGAAATCGGAGGCAAACAAAGCCGGGAAGTGCGTAATCTCCTGGAAATGACTGAATTTTATGACTCTATCGATGTACGTGCCGACTACGCCGGGCTATCGCGTGTGATCAAAGGAAGGAGAAAATAATTGGATAAAATTGTTGTTCGCGGCGGCAAACCGCTCCATGGAAATGTGACGATCAGCGGGGCAAAAAATGCGGCCCTGCCTGTTTTGACAGCGGCACTTTTGACCGAAGAAACCTGCACATTCTCCAATATTCCTGATCTGGTTGATATCAAAACCACCTATAAACTTTTGAGAAACATGGGTGTGGAAATAGAAGGCAACAGCACCATACAAATCAGTGCTGAAAAAATCACCAACAGCGAAGCACCCTATGATCTGGTCAAAACGATGCGTGCCTCGATCCTGGTTCTGGGGCCGCTGGTTGCCCGCATGGGCAAAGCCCGGGTTTCTCTGCCGGGCGGTTGCGCCATCGGCGCCCGGCCGGTCAACCTGCATATCAAAGCCCTCCAGGACATGGGGGCTTCCGTGGAACTGCACGGCGGCTACATTGAAGCAAAGGCAGACAGGCTTAAAGGCGCGGATATTTATTTTGACCTGCCAACGGTCACCGGAACGGAAAATATCATGATGGCGGCGGTGCTGGCTGATGGCACCACGGTCCTCAACAATGCCGCACGCGAACCGGAAATTGTCAACCTGGCGGAGGTTCTCAAGAGCATGGGGGCCAAAATCAGCGGCGCGGGTACGGATGTCATCACGATCACCGGGGTTACGTCATTGAAAGCAGCCGAAGCATCCATTATCCCCGACCGTATCGAGGCCGGCACATTCATGATCGCGGCAGGAATAACAAACGGGGAAATCAAGATCCTGGGCTGCAATCCTCAGCACCTGGAAGCCCTGATCAACAAGCTGAGGGATACCGGCATGACCATCACGGTCATTGACGGAGGCCTGAAGGTTTCAGCAGGTTCCAAAATCCAAAGCGTGGATGTGAAGACCATCCCCTATCCCGGTTTCCCCACAGATTTGCAGGCACAGATCATGGCATACATGGCCATCGGCAGTGGTCTTTCCGTCATTACGGAAACCGTTTTTGAAAACCGTTTCATGCATGTAAGTGAACTGATCCGCATGGGCGCAGACATCACGATCCAGGGAGGCAGCGCCATTGTGCGCGGGGTCCCTGCGCTGTATGGCGCACAGATCATGGCCACGGATCTACGTGCTTCCGCCTCACTGATCCTGGCAGCCCTCGTCGCCGAAGGCACAACGGAAATTTCCCGAATTTACCATATCGACCGAGGCTATGAGAGCATTGAAAAAAAATTTTCCGCACTGGGCGCGGACATTAAAAGAGTAAAACAATAACATGAAAATCATCCGAGCAGACGCACCCGAATTTCGTGAGTTTTTTCAACGGTTACGCCGCCGGGGCGGTTCTTTTTCTCCCGAGATCATCTCCACGGCCTCTCAAATCGTGCATGACGTTTCCGTTGAGGGTGATGAGGCACTTTTTCGCTACACCAAACAGTTTGACGGACATGATCTTTCCGCGGAAACAGTCGAAGTCACTGAAGAGGAAAAACAGGAAGCCCTGTACAGGGCAAAACCTGAAGACCGGGAGGTCATCGAACTTGCCGCCCGACGCATTGAAGAATATCACCGCCACCAGTTTGCTCAGGGATGGTCGATGGTTGATCAAGAGGGCGCCGAACTGGGCCAGCTTGTTTTGCCCCTGCAGCGGGCCGGCATCTATGCCCCCGGCGGCAAGGCATTCTATCCTTCAACCCTGCTCATGGCGGCTATTCCGGCGCGTCTTGCGGGTGTACGGGAGATCGTCCTGGTCAGCCCGGTAAAAGGCGGCAAATTAAATCCTCTGATTGCCGCGTCAGCGGAAGTTGCGGGAGTTGACCGCATTTTCAAGATCGGTGGCGCACAGGCAATCGCCGCACTTGCTTACGGCACACAAACCGTCCCGCGTGTGGATAAAATTGTGGGCCCCGGAAATGCTTATGTTGCCGCAGCGAAAAAACTGGTCTTCGGACAGGTTGCCATCGACATGATCGCCGGTCCCAGCGAAGTGGTCATTATTGCCGACGAAACCGCCAATCCCGCTTTTGTGGCGGCGGATATGCTGGCACAAGCCGAACATGATGAAATGGCGGCAGCCATTCTGCTCACACCCTGCACGGATTTGGCGGACGCCGTGGCCGCGGAAATAAAGAAACAGCTCCATACACTGCCCAAGAAAGAAATTATTCAAAAATCTCTTTTGCAATGCGGAGCTATCCTCATTACATCCGATGTCTTCCAGGCCGTAGAATTGGCCAATTTATTCGCGCCGGAGCATCTTGAGCTGATGGTGGAAAATCCCAAGGGAAGTTTAGGACATGTGCGTAACGCGGGTTCCGTCTTTTTGGGATCTTATACGCCGGAAGCCCTGGGCGACTACATTGCCGGCACAAACCACATCCTGCCAACAGAAGGGACAGCGCGGTTTTCCTCTCCCCTTGGCGTGTATGATTTTTATAAGCGAATGAGCGTGCTTTCTTTTCCCAGGGAGGCGTTTGAAAAGCTGTCCGGGGCAACAAGCCATTTTGCCCGGATGGAAGGTCTCGACGCACACGCCGGTTCCGTGGACGTCCGCATGAAACATTCCAAAAAGCGATAATCAAATTCTTCCCTGCTCTGCCGGGCGCACCAAAACAAAAGGGCCCGAAAAGGGCCCTTCAAAAAATTTTTACTGCAAAGATTCCGTCTGGTCAAACCCCATTAAACGTAAAAGCGGCCAGACTCAATGATGGGAGGATCATCATGATCTATCGCGTGGATGATGTCCTTGTTTAGCTCCTCTTTGATGGCGGCGACGATCGCTCTTCTCTTGTTCTGCAGTTTGGCAAAATTTAAAACCTCATCCATCAGCTGATCAATGTGACATGCCTTGGTGATGATGTGATGGTCCTCGCATTCCTGAGCGGTAAGACGTTTCCCGGTCAGAACCATTTCATCGAGTTTATAGCGCGGAATGGCCTTTCCCATGGCGGTCATCATCCCCGGAAGAAACGGGATGCCCAGATCGACTTCCGGAAAGCACATGAAACCGCGGTCCGAGCGCATAAAACGGAAATCGAAATAGCAGCACATAATCGCGCCGCCGGCAAATGCGTGACCCGTAATGGCCGCAATCGTGATCATCGGATACAATGTAATTTTCCTGAAAAGCGCCATCATGGTTTCAATGAATTTTTTGGCCGTGGCCGCATCGTTTTTCTGCATGATCGGCATCAACCACTCCAGGTCGATCCCGTTGCTGAAGATTTTTTCATGCGCTCCGCGCACGACCAGCACATTGGCATCGGTCTGTTTTTCGACATGATCCAGCGCATCAATAAATTTTTGCAGAAAATCGAGATTTAAACGGTTTTCCCCTTCATTCAACGTAACGACGGCCACCTGGCCTTCCATCTTGATTTCAACCGGCATAATTTTTCTTCTTTCTATGTATTATATTAACTGTTCAAGACAGTCTGCATGACTTTTGTTGTCCATCAACCGGATGCACTTTCTATCCTTTTCATAAAATAATTTCAATACTATTTTAAAACATCCTTTTAATTCGCGAACCTTCATCACTGCTTTTCCAGGGCCATCCTTGCTTCCTCCCGGGTTTGAAAGATGTGCGGCGCCATTTGCCTGCTTTTGAGCTCATCTCCCAGTTTCATACGCAGGAAAGCGCTGGTTGTGTATCGGGTCACATCGCTGTAAAATTCAGACACCACATATTTGACCATATTGATGTAATCGTCTTCCAGTTCCGGCACAATGGAAAAGTTATCGTAATTGACAATGGTTTTAACCCGTTTGCCGAGGGGCCGGCAAATTTCGGTCACCCGCAATCGGATCGCATCGATATCTTCGTGCGTACGAACATTCAACCCTTCGAAATTGACATAGAAAATATTGGTTGACGGATCGTAGGTAAGTCTCTGGTTGATGGGTATGCTCAAAAGGTCATCTTTGAGTCCCATGGGAACCGGCTTGAATATCCTTTCATCCATCAGACGAAGGTTTTTAATGATCGGTTGAAACTCCATTTGCGCCAAAATGTCTTTTTCCAGGTCAACACCCGGCGCAATTTCGATCAACTCAACCCCTTCAGAAGACAGGGTAAAAACACATCTTTCCGTGATATAAAAAACCTGCTGGCTGCCCTTCTGCGCGGTTTTTCCACTGAAGGTGATCTGTTCTACATCCCGGACGATTTTTTTCACGCTTCCCTCTTTGACGATTTTCAGCCTGGCATCTTCCACGACGAATCGGGATCCCCCTGCCGTGAATGTCCCGGCAAAAATAATTTTTTTGGCGTTTTGGGTGATATCAATAAAGCCGCCGCAACCGGCCAGTTTTGGCCCGAACCGGCTGACGTTCACGTTGCCGTGCGAATCCATCTGCGCCAGTCCCAGGCAGGCCAGATCCAGTCCCCCGCCGTCATAAAAATCAAACTGTGCATGCATATCGATCAGGCAATCCATATTGGTGGCCGTACCGAAGTCCAGGCCACCGGAGGGGATGCCGCCGATGGAGCCTGCTTCCGCCGTCAGCGTCAGGTAATCGAAAATGCCTTCCTCGTTGGCAACATTGGCCACCCCTTCAGGCATGCCAATACCCAGGTTCACCACCATGTTCGGCTGAAGTTCAAAAGCAACACGCCGGGCAATGATCTTGCGTTCATCCATCGGCAGAGACTCGATCGTGGCCGTCGGCACTTTGAATTCGCAGCTGTATGCAGGATTGTAATAAGATCCGTAGGTCTGCCAATGGTTTTCAGGTTTGGCAACCACTACGCAATCCACGAGCATGCCGGGAATCTTAACATGCCGGGCATTTAAAGCACCACGCTCAGCGATTCTTTCCACCTGTACGATGACAAAGCCTCCGGAATTTTTAGCCGCCATGGCCAGCTGCAATACCTCCAGGGTAAAGGCTTCCTTTTCCATGGTAATATTACCGTCCATATCCGCTGTCGTACCGCGCAGCAGCGCAACGTGGATGGGCAGCGTCTTGTAGGCCAGATATTCCGTACCATCAAAGGTAATCAATTCGACCAAATCTTCTTTTGTGATGGAATTGACTTTCCCGCCTTGGCCGCGGGGATCGACAAAGGTTCCCAAACCCACATGGGTGATGGTTCGCGGAGCGTGCCCGGCGATATCACGATACAGATGCGTAATGACACCCTGAGGGAAATTGTAGGCTTCAATTTTGCCATCCAGCGCCAGACGCTGAAGCTTGGGAACCAGTCCCCAGTGGCCTGCAATCACTCTCTGCAGCAAACCTTCATGGGCCAGATGGTTGATGCCTTTATCCTTGCTGTCTCCAATACCAGCGGCAAAAATCAGGGTGAGATTTTTCGGCTCACCCGTTTCCAGAAAACGCCTCTCCAGGCCAATCAGCAGTTCTTCGGGCGCCAGCCCTCCAATAAATCCATCGATGGATACCGTATCGCCGTCACGAATCACTCGCATGGCTTCGTCAATGGATACGATCTTGCCGCGTTTCATACGGGAACGGATATCCGCAATTACCGGGCTAACAGCTCCTTTACCGTTCATGTTTTTCCTCCAGGAGAATGCGTTAAATGGTCATTGTACCGCCATCGACATAAAGGGTATCCCCCGTAATATAATTCGCCGCGCCCGACGCCAGAAACAGAACAGCGCCGACAACATCTTCCGGTTCGGCGATCCTCCCCTTGGGGATGGCCTGGCAAATCAGCCTTTCGACATCGGGGCTGGACCAGATGGGTTTGCTAAAATCAGTGCGGGTAAATCCGGGAGCAACGGCGTTTACATTGATGCCAAACGGCGCCCACTCGCGAGCCATGCAGCGCGTCAGGTGCTTGAGTGCCGCTTTGCTGCAGCCATAGGCGGCCATTCCCGATTCGGCTTTCTCCGCTCCGACGGTCGTGATGTTGATGATCTTCCCTTCTTTTTGCTCAATCATCCGCCGTGCCACCAGACGGCTCAAAAGCCAGACGGCTTTAACGTTGGTATTGAAACACTTGTCCCACCCGTCCTCGCGGAGATCGAGCAGTCCGCGCAGGAAACTTCGGGCGGCGTTGTTCACCAGAATATCAATCCGGCCAAATTCCTTGACGGTGGCATTGACCAAATTTTCCAGCTGCTCATGAACCGTCAGATCCGTCACAACAGACAGGGCTTTACCCCCTTTTGCATGAATTTCCTCCGCAACGGCATCGATTTCCGTTTTGGTCCGGCTGCACAGAACAACATTGGCACCCGATTCGGCCAACCCCATGGCGATCACCCGGCCAATTCCCCTTCCGGCGCCTGTAACAATCGCCGTTTTACCCGAAAAATTAAAAACATTGCCCATGACGTTCACCCTCCTGTTTTATATAAATTATATGAATATTATGAATGACCCGCTGAAACTCTAATGCTTTTGGTCGTCAATTTATAAGCTTTTCATAAACAGTTTGCAAGCAATGAAAAAAACCTGCCAACCACTTGTAAAAATGGTTTATTTCTTGACATTGGCCGGACTTGTTTTTATAGTCGCCTCGTCGACAAGGCGTTCATCAAGAACGTTGAACCATCACATCACCCGCAAGGAGAAAATATGGCTGCACCATTAGTGATCGCGATGTCCCAGGGAAAAGAAATTGTTTTATTGCCGAACATGGCCAACCGCCATGGATTGATTACCGGCGCAACAGGCACGGGGAAAACCGTAACCCTGCAAAAAATGGCTGAATCGTTCTCTTCTATCGGAGTTCCGGTCTTCATGGCCGATGTGAAGGGAGACCTCTCAGGCATCGGGGCGGCAGGTGTTGCTTCCGAAAAATTACTCAAAAGGCTGGAATCAATCGGCATCAAGAATTTTCAGCCGCGCGCCAACACGGCCATGTTCTGGGATGTTTACGGGGAAAAGGGACACCCGTTGCGCGCGACCGTTTCCGACATGGGTCCGCTGCTGCTGGCAAGGCTACTCAACCTAAATGAAACCCAATCCGGCGTATTGACGCTGGTCTTTAAAATTGCAGATGACAACGGCCTGCTTTTACTGGACCTGAAGGACCTGCGGGCGATGATTCAGTTCGTGGGGGACAACGCCAAACAGTTCACCACCGAATACGGCAATATTTCCGCGGCCTCTATTGGCGCAATTCAACGCGGACTTTTAACCATCGAAGAGCAGGGCGGCGATCAATTTTTCGGCGAGCCGATGCTGGATATCGCAGACCTGATGCAGACAGACGGTGAAGGACGCGGCGTAGTCAATGTCCTGGCCGCCGATAAGCTCTATAACAATCCCAAGTTATATTCCACTTTCCTGCTGTGGATGCTGTCGGAACTTTTTGAACAACTGCCCGAGGTGGGTGACGTAGAAAAACCCAAGCTGGTATTTTTCTTTGATGAGGCCCATCTGCTTTTTAATGACGCGCCAGCCGCCCTGCTGGAAAAAATTGAACAGGTGGTGCGGTTGATCCGCTCCAAAGGCGTCGGTGTTTATTTTGTCACACAAAATCCCCTGGATATACCAGAAACCGTTCTGGGCCAATTGGGAAACCGCGTGCAGCATGCCCTGAGAGCCTTCACACCCCGCGACCAGAAAGCGGTCAAGACGGCGGCTGACACCATGCGGCCGAATCCCGCATTCAACACGGCGGACGTCATTACAGAACTGGGCGTCGGTGAAGCGCTGATTTCTTTTCTGGATGAAAAAGGCCGTCCCGCCCAGGTGGAAAGATCTTTTGTTATTGCGCCCGCCTCGAGGCTGGGTGTCTTGAGCGATGAAGAAAGATCATCCGCCATTAAAAAATCCCTCATCTACGGGCATTATGAAAAAACACTGGACCGGGAATCTGCCTACGAAAAGCTGCGCGCTTCCGTGCAAACCGCGCCGACAGCTTCTCAGCCGGTTGAACAGGCACGCACGCAAGAAACGACCACCAAGGTTGGCGGATCAACAGGAGGCGTAATTAGCGATCTTTTATTGGGCCGCACCGGCCCCCGGGGAGGGAAAACAGACGGGCTGATTCAAGCCGCGGCGAAAAGTGTAGCGCGATCCATCGGCTCATCCGTCGGAAGGCAAATCATTCGGGGCGTCCTGGGTTCTCTGCTGGGAAAAGGCAAATAAGAATGCTGCGGGATACTTTGTTCTACCGGTGATGGTTTTAATCAAAAGGTAATGACAACTGGATTCGTTTCGAAAAACAAAGGCGACAGGTCTTTTTTTGAAAAGACCTTGCCCGGCAGGCATCCAAATCGATAAAGTAACCGAATTTTTCGCACCAGACATTATCTCTGCAGGTTTTCTGCACTGATACAGGCACAACCCGAGTTGTGACCTTGCGACGATCTGTTTTTTTCATAAAAAAGGCTGAATTTTGCGTTTGTCAGCAGCGTGCCCCTGAAATCAGAAAGCAAGATACCGTATGCTCCTTTTTGGGGGCATGGATCCTTTCAGCCGTCTATGATCTGATCCGTTTACTTTTTTGCAGCCTTCTTTTTTGCTGCAGGTTTTTTTATAGCTGTTTTCTTTGAAACGGGTTTTTTTGCAGCCGGCTTCGCCTTTTTTACAACCGCTTTTTTCTTCGGTGCGGCAGCCGCTTTTTTCGGTGGATTTGCCTTTTTCACGGCTGCTTTTTTCTTCGGTGCGGCAGCCACTTTTTTCGGCGGTTTCGGACCTTTGTTTTCCATCGGTTCTTCACAGCAGATCAGCTCGGCAATCGCACATCCGCATTCTTCATCCACAATGACAGAAAGTCCGCATACTTCACAAGCCAGAACATCACCCGGTCTTACTCTTGACATTTAAACTCCCTCCTTGTTGATGGATTTCAACTTCCGCCCTCATGTTACCCATATATTTATTATATTAGTTCAAATTAATTTTTCTTTCAAGCATTGATTGACTTTTCAGGCATTTTTTGTAAATCACTCAAAGCCCTTCGACAATAGAACAAACCCGGCATCCGGTAAAACACGGCCGCCAAATCAAAGCACAGCTTGACTTTACCCGTTGCTTTGATATGCTTTTTACTGGGGACTCCTCTGCATGATTCAAAAACTGAAAACCATTTTAAGGATTACACCTGTCAGAATCACCTTTTTTGTGATTCCGGTTGCATTGGTTTTATTTTTGTCTGATTTTCAGTTTTTTCGCCTGATGGAACTCAAAACGCTGGATTTACGCATGGCGTCGCGTGGCCCTCTTGTTCCTGGAAACGAAACCGCCATTGCTGCCATTGACGAAAAAAGCATCTCCGAACTGGGACGCTGGCCTTGGCCAAGGTCAACCATTGCTCGGTTGGTGGATCTTCTGAAAAAGGGAGGCGCGAAAGCAATCGGCTTCGATATTGTCTTCTCAGAACCGGACGACCGTGCAGACCTCAAAACCATTGACGCGCTGACCGCTGAAATGAAAAAGAGCGGTGTGACGGATTCAAATGTCCTGAATTTGCTGCAAAGGCAGAGAGCTTCGGCAGGCGAGGACGGAATCCTGGCCGCCTCCATTCAAAAAGCGAGCAATATTACCCTCGGGTATTTTTTTCATTTTTCTCAACAGGAAAACGAAAAGGAACTGGCGCATATCACACAATACAGAATGGAGGATCACGCAGCGCGAATCGTAAATTCCCGCTACTCCGCGGTCAATTCCTTATCGGGCACATCCAATGATGGTTATCTGCCACGTGCTTTCGCGCCGGAGACCAATATCTCCATCCTTGCTGCCGCCGCGCAAAACAGCGGCTTTTTCAATACGCTGCCGGACAGTGACGGGTCCAATCGATGGGCGCCTCTGGTTGTCGCCTTAGGAGAAAACTATTATTCCTCGCTGGCTGTTTCCATGGTTTGCTCCTATCTGGATTTTCCGGTTCTGTCTCTGAATCTGGAAAGTTACGGTGCAAACAGCATCGGCATAGGCGAAAAAACCATCCCCACAAATGAGTCGGGTCAACTGCTGATAAACTATCTTGGGCCACCCCGGACATTCCCCCATTATTCTGTGGCCGATATCCTATCCGGGACAATTCCGCCGGATACTTTTCGCGATAAAATCGTTCTGGTGGGCGCAACAGCCGTGGGCATCTATGACCTGCGTGTAACGCCGTTTTCCTCCACCTTTCCAGGCGTGGAAATTCATGCCACGGTGATTGACAACATTCTACATGAAAATTTCCTCACGCATTCTTCCTTCATCCGCATGATTGATGTCGGCGCGATCATTCTTTTCGGTTTGATCATGGGTCTTCTGGTAAGCCGCCTGCGGCCGATATCCGGAATGGCTTCAGCTCTGCTAATCATCGCCGTTTTTATTGCTATGAACTTTCTGGCTTTCTTCCGGTTCAATGTCTGGTTGAATCTTGTTTATCCACTGACCACCATGATGATGATTTATCTGGGCATTACCATCTACCACTATTTTAAAGAAGAACAGGAAAAGAAGAAAATCCGCAGCGCGTTTCAATACTACCTGACTTCTTCAGTCATCAATGAGATGCTCAAAAACCCGGGTAAGCTCAAACTCGGTGGAGACAGGAGAAACCTGACTGTTTTATTTTCAGACATCCGGGGCTTCACAACCATTTCTGAAAAAATGACACCGGAGGAGCTGATCATGCTGCTCAACGAATACCTCACGGCAATGACCAACCAGGTCTTCTACTACGACGGACTGCTTGACAAGTACATGGGAGACGCGATCATGGCGGTTTTCGGCGCTCCGCTTGACCAGCCGGATCACGCCCGACGGGCCTGCCTCACCGCGCTGGCCATGATGCGGGAGTTGCGTCGGCTGCAGAACAAGTGGGAAGCAGAGGGACGACCCGTTTTTGATATCGGAATCGGCATTAACTCCGGAGAGATGGTCGTAGGCAATATGGGCTCGGCCATGCGTTTTGACTATACCGTCATGGGCGACATGGTCAACCTTGGGTCGCGTCTGGAAGGCGCCAACAAGGAATACGGAACCAACATCATCATCAGTGAGTTCACATATAACCATGTGAAAGACACCATCTGCTGCCGCGAAATTGACAGCGTGCGCGTCAAAGGCAAAACCAGGCCTGTAAGAATTTTTGAACTGCTGGGGGAAAAGAAGGACGAACCGGGTTATCAAAACCTGATCAAGGTCTTCGCCACTGGGCTGACGCTGTATCGGGATGGAAAATGGGACGACGCAATTGCCGCATTCCAGGATGCTTGCAAAATAAAGCATGACGATTTTGTATCGACAACGTATATTGAAAGATGTAAAACTTTGAAACAGCATCCTCCCGCGCACCCCTGGGATGGTGTGTTTGTGATGACAAAAAAATGACTTTGAGAAACGAGCAGAAATACCGCAGCTGGGTGGAAGTGGACCTGGACAATTTCACCGCCAATCTCCGGGAAATTAAACGATTGATCGGCGGCACGGTCGATTTTATGCAGACCGTCAAGGCCGACGCGTATGGCCACGGAGCTATTGAGATTTCCCATGCCGCCCTGCGCGAAGGCGCCCGGATGCTCGGCGTGGCAAACGCCGATGAAGGCATTCAGCTTCGGATCAGCGGCATTGAAGCGCCCATCGTCATTCTGGGTCCTTCCACCCTCCCTGAAATTCCCGATGTCATCAAATACAGCCTTACCCCCTCCGTCTCCGACAAGGGATTCGTACGCGCCCTTGAAGAACAGCTCGAGAAATCCTCCCGAACATTGTGCGTACACGTGGAAGTCGATACAGGCATGGGACGCGGCGGGACCATGCACTCCGAAGCCATGGATTTGATCGCACATATCAGGACGATGAACCACATTACACTGGAAGGCCTCTTCAGTCACTTTGCGTCCAGCGAAACTTTGACGACATTCAACGATCAGCAGTGGCTGTTGTTTTCCGGACTTCTGGCCGAACTGCGGCAGGCAGGCATCAGCATTCCATTAACCCACATGGATAACAGCGGCGCTATTCTGAATTACCCTGATCTGAAACTGCAGATGGCACGACCGGGAATCATGACCTACGGCATCTACCCTTCAAGTGAAACACAGAGCAAGGCTGTTCTCAAACCGGTGATGTCCTTTAAGACCACCATTGTTCTCATCAAAGAATTCCCCGGGGGATATGGCATCGGATACAACAGGACCTACGTCACCGGACACAGAACACGGGTAGCGACTATCCCGGTGGGTTACGGCGACGGATATCCCTTTGTTCTGTCCAATCGGGGCGAAGCCCTGATTCGCGGCCGTCGCGCGCCGATCATCGGCCGGGTATCCATGGATATGTGCACGCTGGATGTCACCCATATCCCCGATTGTTCTGTGGGTGACGAAGTGGTCCTGCTGGGCAGGCAGCAAAATGAATACATCAGCGCCAATGAAATCGCTGACAAAGCACAAACCATCAGTTATGAAATTCTTTGCGCGCTGGGAAAGCGTGCACCACGTGTTTTTCTGCACAAGGGACAAACCGACGCAGTGGAACCGAGGCTCAGAAGAATTTTTGTACCGGGTGAAGAAAAATCGATCGCGCGCATTGACAGCATTATCCGTCACTGTTTTCAAACCCGCACACGCAGCGAAGAACTCGGCGACGCCATATACTATGAAATGTTTGAAACCCTGTTCGGCAACGAAGACCGGCAGCTCGAACTTCGCTCCTGTTTCCGATACAACATTACGATCTCCCAGCTTCCGGAAGCCGTTGAACCAAGGCGCCGGGCAGATGCTTATTTCCAGTTGAGAACACATGTGGAATACAAAAAAACCATCCGCAGCGACACCTTCATGATCGGATGCGCGTCAGACCGGGAGCAGTTGGACGCCCTGATCGAAGATGAACATTGCGAATACCGGTGGATCCTTGGCGGCAGCGACCTGGTGATTGAGCGTGATTTTACAGTGGAAAAAATGCGCATCGACGGGGAGGATATTCCGATCATTGACGCAAAGAAAACCCATCGCGGATATGAAGTCTGGTTCGGCAGCGAAAAACTCAAACCCAAAATCAACAGGGAAGTGAAGATTGAAATTGAAATACTCACCAAAAAAGCCAAAGGCAACCGGACGTTCCCTGTTTACCTTCTGTATCCGACACGCGGCCTTGAAATTAAATTCCATTACGAAAACGCAAATCTCAGGAATGTCCGGGCCGAAAGCTTCTTTGCGGGGCGTCACCCGCAGGCAGCCGTTTCCTCAAAGCGCGGCAAATCCATCGAAATTCAACTTTCCAATGAAGAATGGGTATTCCCGACAAGCGGTGTCATTTTCATCTGGGACGTATAGGGGAGTGAACCGGAGGAAAAACGATGGCAAAGGAAGTCATGACAAAGGCGCAGCTTATGGAGGAACTGCAGGAGGCGCACAGGGAAATCAAAAGCCTTCATTCACAGGCCCGCAAGTATAAAAGGATTGAGGAAAAACTGACGCGCTCGGAGCAGTTTTACCGAACGCTGTTTGAAAATTCCGGAACAGCAACCATCGTCATCGAAAAAGACACAACCATCTCCATGATGAACAATGATTTTTCCAATTTCACAGGGTACACCCGTAATGAAATCCTTAACCATTCCTGGACCCTGTATGTGGCTGAAGATGACGTTGATCGTCTGTTATTCTACCACAGAACGAGGCGTGAGGATCCAACCTCGGCTCCCAGAAATTATGAATTCAAAATCCGGAACAAGGACGGCAATCATCTGCACGTTTACATGACCATTGCCATCATTCCCGGGACATCACAAAGTATCGCCTCGATGGTGGACATGACGGCGATCAAGAAACTGGAAAAGGAGGTTCTTGACATATCGGAACGGGAACGCCAGAAGATCGGATACGAACTTCATGACGATCTCGGACAGCACCTGATCGGCATTGACGTGATGACCAAAGTCCTGCGGGACAGGCTCACACCGATTTCTGATGAAAACGCCCGTTATGCGGGCGAGATCAACCATCTTGTCAGGGAAGCCATAGACAAAACGCGTCGGTTGGCCCGAGGGCTTTGTCCCGTCCATCTCACCTCCCTGGGTCTTGAGGCCTCGCTGGAAAATCTTGCCGCTTCGACATCATCCATTTTTAACATCACCTGCCTCTTCCGCTGCCCCCGGCATATTCCCATCCACGACAATACTCTGGCGACCCACCTTTATTATATCGCGAAGGAATCCGTTCACAATGCAATCGAGCACGGCAAATCCTCCAAAATCGTCATGGAGCTTTTGAACAATGGCGGCAGCGTCTCCCTGTCGGTTCTTGACAACGGCAGCGGAATTAAGGACATCACCAGAGCCACCGGAATCGGATTGCGAATCATGCATTATCGGGCCCGCATGATCGGGGCAATCCTGCGCATTGAATCGGAACCGGATGGCGGGACCCTGGTCACCTGCACCTTCAATTTAAGGAAGGACTGAAGAAAA
>MWDG01000044.1 GCA_002070455.1 Deltaproteobacteria bacterium ADurb.Bin151 | reverse complement strand
GCTCATATAGTTGATCCCGTTGGCGGTCAGATGCTGGTCCACCCCCAGAATCCTTACAACAATGCTCAAAACAACAAGAACAGCAATGTTGGTTACAAGAAAAAGCAACACTCTTTTCATTTTATGCCCTCCTCCGCCTGTTCAAATCATTTCAACAGGCAGCCGTTAAATTAACCTACTTAAAAATCTTCTCTTATATTAGTGTCAAGTTCCAGAATGTCAAGTGCTTATTCAGCAGGCACATGTCTATTGAATATTTTATAATATCAGCCACTTGTATATTAATTTTACAGATTGAAATACTGGTTTACCGACTCCAGGGCCACGATGACCATCTTTTCGATATCTTCCTTTTGAACCACATAAGGCGGCATAAAATAAATGACGTTTCCCAGCGGACGGAGCAGGACGCCTTTGGTGAGCGCGATACGGTAAATGTTGTAGCCGACTCTTCTTTGCCAGTCAAATCCCTCTTTTGTTTTTCGGTCCGCCACCAGTTCCAGTGCGCCGATCATGCCCAGCTGCCGGTATTCACCCGCAACGGGATGGCCTTCAAAGAGCTCCTGCACTTTTTCGCTTATCATCCGGCTTTTTTGTTCATTTCCGGCAAGCACATTCTCCTCGCGGAAAATGCGCAGCGATTCACGGGCAACCGCACAGGCAAGCGCATTACCGGTATAGCTGTGCGAATGCAAAAATGCCTTGAGCTCCCGGTAATCCGCATAAAAGGCCGAATAAATCTCGTCCGTGGTGACCACCAGCGACAGCGGCAGGTAGCCTGCCGTGATGCCCTTGGACAGACACATGATGTCGGGACTGACGGCGGCGTGTTCGCAGGCAAACATTTTACCGGTACGGCCGAAACCGACTGCGATTTCATCAGCGATAAAATGAATGTTATGTTCTGTGCAAAGCTGCCGCACTTTTTTCAGGTACGCAGGCGGATAGATTTTCATGCCCGCCGCGCACTGCACCAGCGGTTCGATGATCACCCCGCAGATCTCGTCCGCGTGTTCAGCCACTATGTTTTCCAGGGGCTCAAAACATTCCGCGTCACAGGTTTCACGTTTTTTGCCGTAGGGGCAGCGGTAGCAGTCCGGTCCGGCTGCTTTAAATGTATTCATAAGCAGGGGCCTGTAGATTTGGCTGTAAAGATCCAGATCGCCCACGGCAAGCGCCCCGAGCGTTTCTCCGTGATAGGCGTCCGTGACGGCGGCAAACCTGGTTTTCCCCGTATGGCCGGTCTGCTGATGATAATGAAAACTCATTTTCAGCGCTGCTTCCACCGCCGACGAGCCGTTATCGGCAAAGAAAACTTTATTGAGGTTTGCGGGAGTGATCCGGACAATTTCCCGGGCCAGATCAATGGCCGGTTCATGCGAGAAATCGGCAAAGATGACATGCTCCAGTTTTTGCGCCTGATCGCACAGCGCCTTGTTGATTCTTTCGTTGGCGTGACCGAAAAGATTCACCCACCAGGACGACACGGCATCCAGGTAGCTTTTGCCTTCCGTATCATACAGGTACGCGCCCTTGCCACGATCGATGATAATCGGAGGAAAATCTTCGTAGTCTTTCATCTGCGAACAGGGATGCCAGATATGGTTCAGGTCTTTTTGCTGCAAAATATTCAAATCATCCTCCCTGCGCTTCACGACGAAATTACCCCTAACGAACGCCCGACATCCCCGATGGCCACAAGGGCCCGCGTGAGCTCTTCTTTCTTGTGGGTAGCCATGATGTTGATTCTTAGCCGGCTGGTGCCCGCGGGCACGGTCGGCGGCCGGATAGCGGAAACAAAAATCTTTTTTGCCATCAGGCGTTTACTGAAATCAACCGCCACATCCGGTCGTCCCAGAACAATGGAAATAATCGGCGTGGGATGATCCTCCACATTAAAACCCATGGTGCGCAGTTCTTTTCTGAACCAGAGGGAATGCCCGCGCAATGTTTCCCGCGCCGCAGGTTCTTTACGGACAATATCAAGCGCCGCAATGGACACCGCGATGGTCGCCGGAGCCGGAGCAGTTGAAAAAATAAAACTGCGCGCCGAGTTCACAAGGCAATCCATCAGACTGTGAGAACCCGCCACAAAGCCGCCTTCGCTGGCCAGGGCCTTGCTGAGCGTCCCCATCACGATATCGATACCGCCGTCAAGGCCGAAGTGCTCCGCTGTGCCTCCTCCATTCTTCCCCAGAACACCCGTCGCGTGGGCGTCATCGACCATCAGCAGAAGCTGATGCTTCCGGGCAATTTCCACAAGCGCGGGCAGGGGCGCAATGTCGCCATCAACGCTGAACAGTCCGTCGGTGACAATCAAACCCTGCCTGCCGCGGTACCGGCTGGTTTTTCGTTCCAGATCCGCTGGATTGCAATGCTCATAGACAACAATTTCGGCACCGGACAGCCGGCAGCCATCGATGATGCTGGCATGACTGAGTCGATCGGAAAAGATCACCCAGTTTTTGCCGGCAACCGCGGAGATGATGCCGACGTTGGCCATGTATCCGGTAGCAAAAACCAGCGCCGCTTCGGTGCCTTTAAATGCCGCAATTTCTTCTTCCAGTTTTTTATGAATATCGTAACTTCCCGTGGTCAGACGTGAACCGCCGGAACCTGTACCGTATTGTTCGAGCGCGGCGTGTGCGGCGCTCCGGAGGCGATCGTCAAAACAAAGCCCCAGGTAGCTGTTGGAGGACAACATCAGGATATCCTCTCCCGCGATTCGCACATGCGACCCCTGCGGCGACTCAAGATACCTCATCTGCCGGTGAAGGCCGTCTGCCTTGATCTGCTGCAATTTTTTATCAAACAAATTTTCAGTCATTTTTAAATGGTTTCCATTGTTGTGATGATGTCGTCAAAACGAACGGCCTGTTCAAAGACTTCCCCGAAATTTCCGGACTGAAGGTTATCCGTGTTCACCATCGTCACAAGCGGCAAAGTAAAAACGGCCTGGACTCCCGACATCTTTTTTATCGTTTCGACATTGTCCCGCTCGATCAGGGACTCCCCGACGCCGTTCACAAGGATGCCCCTGACGTTCAGGCCGGCGCTTTTGGCAAAACCGAGCGTCAACAGCGTGTGGTTGATCGTACCCAGTCCCGCGCGTGTAACCAAAAGACATGAAAACTTCAGTTCACGGATCAAATCATACTGCATGAACCCATCATCGTTCAGGGGAACGGCCAGACCTCCTGCGCCTTCCGCGACAATCCAATCGTAGCGGGTCTTCAATACATCAAGGCTTTTCCTGATAACATTATTGTCAATCGGGTGTCCGGCCATACGCGCGGCCAGGTGCGGCGAAACCGCATCGGCATATACAAAGGGTGTGACGTGTTCAGGCTCTCCGGCAAATCCGGAAACAACTTTGACAAAAGCCGCGTCCACGGACACCGCAGCGTTGTCAACAAACGTCGTGCCGCTGGCCACCGGCTTAAAGTATCCCGCACGGCATTGATTTTTCAGAAGCAGGCGCATCAGTCCCGCGGCGACTGCGGTTTTGCCCACACCCGTATCCGTGCCGATAATGTAAATTCCTCTGCTCAATATCAAGACCTGTCCATGTGTTTGCACTGCCATATCAAAAGACGTTGCGCATGGCAACGAAAGAAAAGGGAAGCGCCGATGAACTCAAATGCAAAATATCTTCTTCCGCCTGTTCTATTTTCCCAAAAATTGTGCTATGTTGTAACTGTATTGGAAACAGAAGATAAGAAGAACCCGTAAATCCGCAATATTCTGTCATTTATCGTAATTATTTTACCTTTGCCGGCGGTTCGTTTCTTAATCCATACACGCTGAAACAACCCCAAATGAAAGAAATATCAAGGGAGGACGCATCATCATGGCGGATCGTGAAATTTACGTTACAAAATTTGACATGGACAGGCTGGTTGAACTGATCGAAGGGCTGCGTTTGTCGCCAAAAGCCAATCAGGAGCATCTTGATCTTCTGGAAAAAGAACTGTATCGCGCCGTGCTGGTGGAACCTCACGATATCCCCCGCGATGTCGTCACCATGAATTCCCGGGTAAGCATAACAGACACCGAATCCGGGGAACAAATGGTTTACACGCTTGTGTTTCCTTCCAAGGCCAATATTGCGGACAACAAATTATCCATTATGGCGCCCCTGGGCATGGCCCTTCTTGGATATCGGAAGGGGGACATTGTGAAATGGACCGTCCCTTCCGGTGTTAAAAAACTCAGGGTTGATGATATTATCTATCAGCCGGAGGCGGCAGGCGATTACCATTTGTAATGACCGGACGCAGTAAATCGCTCCGGAAAACGGCATGACAGGAAAGACAGTAATAATAGCATGGATTTGATCGACACACTGAACCAGAAAGCATTGAAAGGGACCGGCATCAGCGCATCTGAAGCACTGGAGCTTTTCATCGAGGGAGCCGGCAGCCCTAATCGCGTTTTCGCGGCTGCCTCTGGGCTTCGCGAACAATTTAAAGGGAGGAACATCGTTCTTTGCGGCATCACGAATGCCAAATCCGGCCGCTGTTCCGAGGACTGCAAGTTCTGCGCACAGTCTTCTCACTATCCAACAGATGTCCCGTCCTATCCGCTTAAACCGGCAAAACAAATGATAGCCGAAGCGCTTCAGTCAAAAAAAGACGGTGCGGAATTTTTCGGAATCGTCACCAGCGGTAAAACCGTCAAAACCAAAAAAGAATGGACGGAAATTTTCAAAGCCATTGAGGGAATGAATAAAATCGGCATTTCCCCGTGCGCATCGCTGGGCATGATCAACCTCGAAAGAGCGCGTGAACTCAAGGCCGCCGGGCTGTATCGCTATCACCACAATCTGGAGACGGCCCGCAGTTTCTTCAAAAATATCTGCACAACACACGATTATGAAGAAAACGTGGAAACCATCCGGGCGGCAAAAACAGCCGGACTGTCCGTCTGCGCAGGAACGCTTATCGGCATGGGAGAAAGCGTCACGCACCGCATAGAGCTTGCGGCGGCCCTGCGCAAACTGGATGTCGATTCGGTTCCGGTCAATATTCTCAATCCGATCAAAGGAACTCCGCTGGACTATCTTACGCCCCTGCCACCCATGGAAATCCTTATGACCATCGCTGTCTTCCGTTTCATGCTGCCCGACAAGGACATCAGACTTTGCGGCGGCAAGGAAAAAAACCTGAGGCAGCTTCTGCCTCTGGGCATCATCGCGGGAGCCAATTCCCTGATAACCGGAAACTACCTGACCACCACGGGCCGGGAAAGCAGGCTCGATCATGAGATGATTGTGGATTTGGGTCTTGTCCCGACAAGGATTCTCGATACATGCCGCTGTGACATGGAAGGTAAAAACGCCTGCGGTGCCGCTTCAAACAAAAAAAAGAAAAAGCCGTTGCATCCATAACAGGAGAGCGTTGGATAATTCACTTCGTGTCATTTGGTATGACATGAGAATAAATTACGACACATTCTCCGATTGGATGCCGCTGACTTCATGGTTTTAATTTTTGACAGTCAAACGTTGAGAGTAAAACGGGATATCCCAGATCTTCAATGATCGTGCGGAAGATGGAAAGTTTTTGCAGTTGATCGTCAATCTCTTTTTTTGAAAGTTCCCTGATCAACCTGCTTCCTTTTTTTTCAGGCTGCAGCCGGATGGATTCCCCGTCAAAATCAAACATGATGGCCGCACCGGCCAGATCATTTTCATCAAAGAACACAATTGCATGCCGTGGAATAAATGTTTTTGACAACCCTTCTTCCAGACCCCTAATATCGCTGTTGATCAGTGAAATAACCTTTCGGGTTTGCTCATCGCTGAGTCGCCTGCCCTGGGAAGTAACGGTGTGATTGATTTTGTTACCCTGAATGATCGCAAAGCCGCCCTTGAGGTTGCCCTCCAAATTATACAGATAGGCCCTTGCATGAATAAAATTCTGATAAGGCCATTTGCCCTGCTGCCCGAAAGCAAAGACAGGGAAGAAGCATAAAATGATTAGTATCCACCCTTTCGCCATCATCACCGTGTTGCCTTCATTTTACTACAGGCTTGATATACCCTTCTATTTTATGCCTTACGGTTTCAGTCTTACCTTTATATGTTGACGTTTCTTCAAATTCAACAGACACCCGGCCAAATAATCTTTTTCCTTTTTTAATTTTTCTGTCCTTGAATGTCAGCTTTTTTGCAATGATCTTCCGCCTGCAATTCGAAACCGGTGCCGGATAAACCCCCTTGAACCGGCAGGAGAAATCAACCCCTTTTACGATAATCCTTAATGAACTTGAATACGCAGGCATTCCCCCGTAGATTTCCAGGCTCAATACGCCGGAATCATACGTCGCGTCGCAAAATTCCATGACGTGTTGTCCCTGATGGGTACTGACGCAGTTGGAGGTATGCTCAACAGGCTTTTTGTCCCGTTTACTTACTTTTTCTCCCGTCACGCTTTCAAAAGTTCCATCCTCATTCCTGATAATATACCAGGGATAAGAAGATTCATGAGAATTGAAAAAGGCGGAATGCATTTTGTGATCAAAAATTAATTTTGAGGGAACGTCATCGCTGGTACTTTCATAATCGCTACAATCTTCACATAATACCGTCGCCGGAAAGCACAGGCATAGCAAAACGATGATGATAAAATACCACCCGGATCGATCCGTGATATGGTTTGCATAGATTAACGATCTCATAATTGAATGCACACTTGTCATGCCGGCAAAGGAGGCTGTGTCGTAATGTCATTGCGAGGGAGGGAAACGACCGAAGCAATCTCATAAGTTCACTAATCCATGAGATTACCACGACGCCTGAGAGGCGTCTCGTAATGACAAAGAAGAATTGCGACACAATCTGGAAGGCCGGCATCCAGAAATTCTTTAAACTGGTTCCCGGCACTCGTGCCCTTTAGGGTATTCGCCGGGAAGACGACTGAAATTGTAATAGTCTCCGTCATGAATACGATTATGAGACTATTAATAAAAGCATAATAGATTATTACCTTGGCAACAATGATTGTCATTCCCGCGCAGGCGGGAACCCAGGAATATATTGGATGCCGGATCAAGTCCGGCATGACGTCCTTTGACATATTTAGTTGCCGAAGTAATAAAACTAAAGAATCGCTTTACGGCCTTCTGATTCCCATATATCTGCGGGGATATTTTGAGTTGTGATAATCGGTTATGGTAACGCCCCGATTTTTTCTCGAAGAGGAAGAGTGAATAAACCGGACAGGTTCTCCCCGGTCAGAGATGATGATTCCTACATGCCCGACTGATGAACGGCTGTAGTTCGTGCCGGTAAATAAAATGATGTCTCCCTTCTGACAGTCTTCAAGACTCACCGGCTGTCCAAAGCCCGAATACGCGGCTGAAATTCTGGGGACCTCGATGCCGAAATTTTTATAAACGTAATGCACAAACCCCGAACAGTCAAAACCTCTCTCGCCGTTGCCGGAATAAACATACGGCGTCCCCAGGAAAGACTCAGCAAACCTCACAATGCTTTCCTGCTCAGGAATGGCCTGCATGCTGAATTTTTCCGCGCCTGCATTAACGATACTCAGGAGCAGGAATGCGCAAACGAGTATGGTTTGTTTTATCGGCATATTCTTCAAACAGGACTCACAGGATTTTTGAGGTTTACTTTATAAGAAAATTTTCCTGTATGTCAAGAAATTCTTGGGCACGTGTTAAATAGGTAGGGATTGCTCCCTGAGCAATCCGAAAAAAAACGGCGTGTTCCCTGAACGCGCCGTTTTTCAATGAATCATGTTTTGTTTCATTCTTTCAATGATGAAGGTGAATTCATCATGTAATAAAGTTAAGATAATTTTGTCTGTTAATCAGCTCGAAGGAAGAGTCCGGATAGGCTGATTGCCAGAGTTTGGGTATCTTTGGTTTTGCCTTCCCCCATTTCATTTCATAGCCGAACAGTCGGCCTTCCCGGTCCTCGACAAAATCAATTTCCTGCTTTGTATACGTCCGCCAGAAATAGTTGTTCGCCTGGATATCCTGATACTCCTGCTTTTTCAACCTTTCCATAACCAGATAATTTTCCCACAATTCGCCGCAATCGTTACGTTGATGGAAAAGATTGAAATTATTAATCAGCGCATTGCGCACGCCGTTGTCCAGGAAATAGTAACGGCAATTTTTTGTGATTTCATTGCGCAGATTGCGGCTGAAACCGGTCAAGCGCTGCAGGACAAACGCCTTCTCCAGAAGATCGAGATAACGCTCTGCGGTGTTCTTGCTCATGGAAAGGGATGTTCCCAGTTCACTCAAGGATACTTCCTTTCCAATCTGAAAAGCAATAAGCTGCAGCAGGCGGATAATTTTACCTGAATGCCTGATGCCGTCGAGTTCCAGAATGTCTTTGTATAAATAGGAAGATACAATTTCCTTGAGATACTTTTCGCGTTCCCGATTATCCTGCATTAAAACCACTTCGGGGTAAGAACCGTATATCAGGCGGTTTTCCAGATTGGCTTCCGTTTGGTGAATATTTTCGATTTCTCCAATTTCCATTTGCGCCAGAGGAAATAATTTCAATGTGTATTTCCTTCCGGTCAGTGGCTCTCCCGTATGGTGTGCCAGGTCGAATGAGGATGATCCTGTGACAACAATGCGGATACCGGAAAGATGATCCACAATCAATTTGAGATTGAGGCCGATGTTGGGAATCTTCTGCGCTTCATCAACAACAAGAAGTTTTGCTTTACCGACAAAAGCCGTGAGCTTTTCCACCGACTGGCTGGATAAATAGGAATGGACGGTAATGTCTTCTCCGCTTACCATCAGGTGAGCTTTGGACTCATTTTTGAGAAATTCTTTAAGCAGGGTAGTCTTGCCGGTGCGTCTGGCGCCATAAATTACGACAACTTTACCCGGCACGGCCAGTTTTTTCAGTTTCTCCAACTGTTTTTGAAGGATATACATCAGCAAACTCCAGTCAGTTTATTGACTATATTATATATAATTCAGTCATTTTATCAACCTTTTTTAAGAGGATAATGTTTCCTTCATTCCGGGAATTTTACAGTTGACCAGCGCATCTGCTTCCTCGATGGCGTATTTGACCTGCGAATGGGAGAGTCCCGCGTCGCTGGCCACCAGGAAAATATCCAGTCTCGCGCCGGTCGGGCAGCCCGGACCGGCCCAGCTGCCGTATGTGGGAATAACAGAATACCCGTTCCAATCTAAAAGTCCAACAGCTAAAGCGGAGATGATTGGCAGCCCCGGATAAAGTGCGCGAAAAATATCAGCAGCAAAAGCTAATGCTGTATCTTTTGTTATTGCATGCTCCACGCTTTCGTAGCCGACTGGGTATCTTGTGCCAGTATTTGGATCTCTCCACATTTCAATTGACATATTAATCTTCCCCTTTAAAGACTGTCATTTTTTGTTATTGCGAGTCCGTATTTTTCTCACAAAGAAAACTCATAGAAGACTTATTTTACACATCATCTATTAATAATAAGAGAAGGTTTATCCGGCATCATCTTTTCTAAAGATTTAATTTCTGGACGAGTATTTTCCCAATTTTGAATTTTTTTCGGCGCACAAGACAGATATAAAATTTGTTTTCGTTTGCCATCCTGTACCGTGAAAGTATCTATTGTTGTGCTGTCGGCGGCTATCATCGCAAATAATTCCACATCCGGTGATATAGCCACAGAAACAGACGGACCTCCATGAACCGCAAGCCTGTGATTACCATCGGGTGAATAGAGATAAAATTTCCCCGATTGCGATTTTTCATAGATCATCACGGAACCGTCTTTGCTCAAAAGCGGCTTTTTAGCAAAGGTCTCCGGAGGGTATTTATTATACGGATTCGGGACCACAAGCTCCTTACCCTTCATCACCACAACACCGCCTATGCTCTTTCCCTGACGATTCAGTTCGCGCATTTTTACTATGAAGGCCTCCTCATTAGGATAAGCCCTCATACCCTCAAATACACTCGGACGATCCCCATAGAAAATAAACCGTTCATCGTCGGGGAAATAGGTCAGATTACCCATGTAAAAATACTTGTAAAAGGTCAGTTGCGTCTGCTTGCCTTTTGTCAGATCAACCTCCCAGGCGTCATAGTTCGAGGCGGGAGTTTTACCGCTTTCTCTAATACGAGCCGCACATGCATATAGTATCTTCTTTCCGTTATGGGAAAATGCCGGATAGAGCTTGGCCCCAGGTCCGGTGGTGACCTTTTTGTAGTTCTTTCCGTCGGCATCCATAACGGCAATCTGCATGGCTCCGAGGTCAAGTTCATCATTGGGTTTAATGGGTATGACAGAAAAAGCAATTTTCTTCCCGTCATAAGAGTATTTTCCCATGGTCCAGCGCTCATTTTGTGGCGACTGGTAGGCGGCCAGTTCGCCAGTCTCCAGATCATACACCTGAATCTGGCAGCCTTCATTGCGGCAGCGGTCAAATACCACCTTCTTCCCGTCATGGTTGAAACTTAAGTTGGCGATACTGTCTTTATTAGGTAGAATGCTAAAACAGTTTCCTGTAGAAGTTGCCAAAGTTAAAAAAATGACTATTGCTAAAAATTGAAAAGCAGATTTTTCATTTTAAGGCATTTTATTTTTCTCATGCCGCCCTCCTGAACTATATTTTACAGATGAAAACCATGATGCATTGAAATTATTCGGACTGTTCGGGGAACAGTCCCTACATTATATTGTAGGGCGCGTTCCCCGAACGCGCCGAATTCTTTGTGGGTTCAGCCAACATGAATGAACCAGCGTGGGCTTCGACGCTTCGACAGGCTCAGCGACCCTCGCTATATTCAGCCACCTTATCTATTATTGTCTGGTCCCTGAGCCTTTCGAAGGGACCATCTTTGCGGATTCAATCTTGCACGGGTTGTTGCCCAAACGATATCCCTTTGAGCGGCCATTGAAAGCGTTTTGTCTCATGAATCAAAGCGTAGCGAAAGATCAGTAATGACAACTGTTTGAGCCGCAGGCGAGTTTTGTCATTACCTTTCGCAAGCTTTAGATTTATTCAAAACGCTTTTAGGCAAGCGAAAAGGATATTTGGACAACAGCCCGGCAGATATAGGGTCAGGTCTTGAATTATCAGTTCTCTTCCAGTTTCTTTATCGCCTTGCTCACCGTCGCGCACAGTTCTCCCCGTAAAAGTCCTGTTTCAGGTGGGCTCGAATTCTATATCAACGGTAGGTGTGATGCCGCCTGCTCAATCCGTTTCGGCATCCGCGGCAGTGATTTCTTCGGTCGTTCCCGGCAGGGATTCGACGGACTTTAATTTGCCGGCAAGCGTTTTCGTCTTTTTCTGCGCGTCGTCCACGGAAGTCGCGGCCTGTTCCAGTCTTTTGCGCACCGCATCGAGCGAATCGCCGAACCTGCCGAATGCCGCTTTCACCTCCCCCAGCACCTTCCAGACTTCGCCGGATCGCTTCTGGATGGCCAGCGTGCGGAAACCCATCTGCAGGCTGTTGAGAAACGCCGCAAATGTGGAGGGACCGGAAATCACAATGCGGTATTCGCGCTGGAGGTTTGATACCAGCACCGTGCGGCGGATCACTTCAGCGTACAGGCCCTCCGATGGCAGAAACATGATGCCGAAATCCGTGGTTTTGGGCGGGGCAAGATATTTTTGCGATATGTCTCTGGCCGCCTTTTTAATGCTGTTCTCCAATTGGCGGACGGCGTCTTCCGCGGTGGATACGTCGCCTTTTTCCTGGGCGTCCATCAGCCGTGAGTAGTCTTCCATCGGGAATTTCGCATCCACCGGAATCAGCACAAAATCGGAGGCGGAATCGCCCTGGCCGGGAAGTTTGATGGCAAATTCGACAAAATCGCTCCCATGCTCGTGTATCTTGACATTTTTCAGGTATTGTTCCGGCGACAATATCTCTTCCAGAAGCGCTCCCAGCTGGACTTCCCCCCAGGTGCCGCGAGACTTGACGTTGGTGAGCACTTTTTTCAGGTCGCCCACACCTGTGGCAAGCGTGCGCATGTCACCCAGCCCCTGATGAACCTGTTCGAGCCGTTCGGAAACCTGCTTGAAGGATTCTCCCAGTCTTTTTTCGAGCGTGTTCTGCAATTTTTCATCAACGGTTTCACGCATGCGGTCAAGCTGGCGGGCGCTGTCTTCCTGGATTTGTTTCAGCTTCGCATCAATCTCGAGGCGAATGTTGTCCAGTTTCTGTTCATTGGCCACGGTCAGCATGTTCAGCTGCCTGGCAAAACTCTCCATCTGGTCGTTTTGAATTTTGGCGATGCCGGCCATGCGGGTCTGCACGGAATCTTCAAACGATTTCAACGAACCCGCCAGTTCCGTTCTTTCCTGCTGCGAGTGTGTTTGCATCTCTGTCCGTGAACGGGCAATCTCCTCACGCACACAGCGGTCCGTTCTTTCCTGCGCATCCTGCAGGCCATCCAGCCTGCCGGAAAGCGGAGTCCAATCGATAGCGGCCCGCTTGAACTGCCAGACAAGCAGCACAACGATGACCAGGAGAATTACCAGAATGATGTATAGAATTATTTCCATTCAAGCCACCAAAGACAGAAGTTGTAAAAATGTTTGTCGAATATAGCGGCCATCTGTTTGTGGTGTCAAGAAAAATCGGGAAATATTCATCAGTGTTTTAAACGGTTTTCCGCTCCAGCAAATGACGCCTAGTCTAATGCGCAACAAATACCTTTCTGTCATAACCTTTCAGATCATGCGTTTCCGGGCTTGGCATGTGACCTCGCATGACATTCAGTTTGTTGGGTTATCCGGAATCCAGAAACTTAAGCTAATACTGGATTCCCGCTTTCACGGGAATGACAAAGATCAGATCCTTTGTAATTGAACAAAGGTTTCTTTATACAAAGAAGCGTTAAACGCATTACATCAGCAAATGACCCCTTGACAAAAATCCATGGCATGTGTAATATACCCCTATGGGGTATATAAATGAATACGGAAAACAAAAAAATCATCGCCCGTTTAAAACGGATTGAAGGACAGGTGCGGGGGCTGCAGCGCTTAATTGAATTGGATGCTCCCTGCGTCGATGTATTAACCCAGGTGTCGGCCGTAACGGCGGCCATGAAAAAAACAGGCGGGGCGATCATATCAACCCACATGAAAACATGTCTTGGTGAATCTTCCGAAAGCCAGGAAAAACTGCGGAAGGAATTTTACACTGCATTATCCAGATTTATTGACCTTTCGTGATTTATGCAGGGAGGCTTTTCATGAAAAAAAATAATTCATTTGATCTGACCCGGCGGTCATTTCTGAAATTGAGTGGCGGCGCAGCCGCTCTGGCCGGTTTGAGCCTGCCGAAAAGGGCCGATGCGGCAACAGACCAGCAATTATCAACGCTGATTGATTTAAGCCTGTGCGACGGCTGCGAAAATCTGAAGGTTCCGGCCTGTGTCACCGCCTGCAAGACCATCAACAAGGGTAAAATTCCACCGGTTGTGGAAAATATCCCCGAACCCTGGCCGCGCAAAACCATTGAAGACTGGTCCAAAAAGAAAGAGGTTTTCAATCGTCTGACACCTTACAATTTTATTTATGTTCACAAAGCACAGATTGACGGGAAAACCATTTTTGTTCCAAGACGCTGCATGCATTGCGACAACCCGGCCTGTGCAACCATCTGCCCCTTTTCAGCCAATCACAAAGAAAAAAACGGTGCAGTCGTGATTGAGCAGACCCAGTGTTTCGGCGGGGCCAAATGCAAGGATGTCTGCCCGTGGGAAATCCCCCAGCGCCAGTCCGGCGTGGGGATTTATCTGCATGTTCTGCCGGGTTTCATGGGCAACGGCGTGATGTACAAATGCGACCTTTGCAATGAACGTCTGAAGGAAGGGAAACTGCCCGGCTGCATCGAGGCATGTCCGCGCAAAGCAATGCTTATCGGACCGCGGCGCGAAATTGAAAAAATAGCGCAGCAACGTGCCAGCGCGATGAATGGTTTTATATACGGCAAAACGGAGAACGGCGGGACATCCACTCTTTATGTTTCACCCGTTTCTTTCGAGCAGATCAATAAAACCATGCAGAAAAAACCGGGACAGCCGGACATGAAACCGGATGTTGTGCGAAGGATGGCGGCCACCGATCCGCTGGGCCAGGCCGTCCTGGCTGCGCCGGCTCTGGGGGTGATCGCAGCGGGCGCTCTGAACTGGCTCGCTCGCCGCAAAGATCAGGTGAAAAAGGAGGGGGAAGACAATGGCTGAAAAAATTCTCGCCCACAAAAATCTTGTTGTCCGGCACAGTAAACTTGAGCTGATGGAACACTGGGCCATTGCGATTTCCGGGCTCATTCTGCTTTTAACAGGCATCTTCGAACTGCCCGTCGCCAAGCGCTACTACATCATCACCGTTCCGGGCCTGGGATGGACGGCCGATTTTATCACCTCATTATACCTGCATTATGCTGCCGCCTTAGTTTTCTCAGCCGTGGGGATATTCCACCTGGTCTATCACGGACTGCGCGGTGAAAAAGGATTGCTTCCGCAAAAAGGTGACGCCGCGGCTTCAATTACGGTTATCAAAAGTTTTATCGGTCTCGGCAAGGAGCCGCCCATGCACAAATACCTGCCAGAACAGCGGCTGGCCTATGCGGGCATGGCTTTCATTATCCTGATGCTGATCCTTTCGGGTCTGGTGAAAACCTACAAGAATATTTACGCGCCGGATATGTCCCACACAGTGCTGTTATGGGCCACCTGGATCCACAATATCGGCTTCATTTTATTCTTCCTGGCATTTCTTGCGCACATGGCGGCCATCGCGCTCAGGCCCAACTGGCCGATGGTGCGTGGCATCTTTACGGGGAAAGTACGACTGGATTACGCCCGGCATCGACATTCCCTGTGGCTCGACGAGATCGAGCAGAAGAAAAACATCCCCGAAGCAGTTCCAGACGAAATGGCGGCCCCTGAAAAATCAGATGCACCAACGGCGGAACCACCAGAACTCAAACAGGAAACTGAGCAGCCTATCGGGGAGAAGTTGGAAGACAAAATTTCGGCCACAGAGAATGAAGAAAAGCCTCCTCAAACCGAAGCATAAACCATCCGGATATATTGCCATAGAGCGAGAAATGACCGGCAGACTTGATTAACGATCAATCTCACCGGGTTGTTACAGATAAAAATCGATATCAACTTCAACTCAAAATAATCTTCCACAGAAAAATTTCTTGACAGGATGATACCTTAATAGTAAGGTATATTACAAATAATGAATTGTGCCGGAAATGTTTTTTGAAGCCAAGGGACTTTTTTCACCAGGGAATCACGGGGCGCAGGCAAACCATGCTGAAGACATCGACATATGAAGACCTTACCATTTACAAGATGGGAAGAAGTATTGGGAAATTTGTTCCCTATTTTGTCCATTGCTTCCTGCTGGAGGACACGCTGATTGATACAGGAACCGGTTTTGCCGGCTCTGAATTCCTGTCAGCCCTGCAAGGAAAAAAGGTTAACCGGATCGTCAACACACATTATCATGAAGACCACACCGGAAACAATTATATGCTCCAGCAAAAGCACGCGGCCCGGATCTTTGCTCACCGGGATTCCATTCCAAACATCGAAAATCCCAGAAACGTGAAGCTCAAACTGTATCAGAAATGGATCTGGGGTTATCCTGAAGGTTCTGCAACCGAAGCCATCGGAGATCATCTTTATATCGGCAGTCACCCGTTCCGGGTCATCCCCTGCGACGGCCACTCGGCAGGTCATATCTGCCTTTACGAACCTCACAAGAAATGGCTTTTTACCGGAGATATGTTTTGCGGCATCAGGAACATCTATTTGCGCCGGGATGAAGATTTCAATCAGATCCTCTTATCTCTGGAGGATTTATCAAAACTCAAAATTGATACGATTTTTTGCAGCCTCAAGGGGGTCGTGACCGGCGGTGGCAATGCTTTGTCGGAAAAAATCAAATATATGAAAAACTTAAAAAAAGAAATTTTGAGCCTTCATCGGCAGGGAATGCCCGCAGACAAGGTCAGAAATAAGCTGCTGGGAAAGGAAGACATGATGTTCTATGTAACCGGAGGACATTTCTCAAAACAGTATTTAATCAACAATGTTCTGGCATCGCCATACAGCAAGAGCACGGTTGAATAAGAAATTCTTCGAAGCAAAGGAGAGATTATGTCAGTAAAATATATCCTGCTCGGCGGTTTGATGTTCAGCTGCTCTCACGGGTATGAAATCAAGTCCCAGTTGACTCAAAAAATGTTCGGTGAATTCGGCATTAATGACGGTCAGCTCTACCCGACTTTAAAGAAACTGGAAGCCGACGGCCTTGTCGTGAAAACCGTAAAACATCAAGACGGCGCACCGAGCCGCCACATCTATTCGATCACCGACCGGGGACGGGAGGATTTTTTGCAATGGCTGGAAAACGAGGATGGAGAAGACCGGTCTTTCCGGTATGACTTCTTCCGTAAAGACCTGTTCTGCATCAAGTCCAATTTTCTTCGCCATCTGCCAAAGAACAAAGCGATCGAAAAAATCCGGCACCAGATCAGGGTGGTGACCGACATCATCCAGGATCTGACAGAAGCCCGCAGCCACATGATCGAAAGAAAGGTCGACCCTTTGCATGTCAAGGTCTGGGAATACGGAATCATGAATTACGAAACCCGTCTTCAATGGTTGAACGGTTTTTTGCAGGAGGTGCAGAAATGGCGCAAATAAAATATTGCCTGCACTGCGGGCACGAGCTGGCGACAAAAAACATCAACGGCAGGGACTACCCGGCATGCCCTGTCCAGGGCTGTGAATATGTCTTCTGGGACAATCCTCTGCCCGTCGTTGCCGCGCTTATCGAATATCGGGGAAATGTCCTTCTGGCGCGCAATAAAGCCTGGCCGCCGAAGTTTTTCGGGTTGATTACCGGTTTCCTGGAAAAAGGCGAATCGCCGGAAAAAGCGGTTGTCCGTGAAGTCAGGGAGGAACTTGATCTGGACGCCAGGGTGGAGAGCATGATCGGCGTCTATCCTTTTCCGGAACAAAACCAGGTCATCATCGCCTATCACGTTTTGGCGGAAGGTGAAATCAGGATGGGGGAGGAGCTGGCCGAGGTGAAATCCGTCGCGCCGGAAAAAGTACGGCCCTGGCCATTCGGAACGGGACACGCCGTCAGGGACTGGCTGGAAAAAAAACGTAAGGCACAGGGGTGAATTACAGGATAAATCTTCATTTAAGGCTGGTGAATTTGGACTTTCCAACAGCATCGTTGCCGTTTTATTCTGGATATTGATCGGATGGAAATGGCCGGGGTAAATATCAGGCTCGGCATCCGAATCGGGGCATTGACCGACAAATAAAAAATATATTGACAACCGATGCCTGCATTGCTATATGACAGCAAAATTGGATCGATGAAGAAAAGAACATGAAAAACATCGCAGTAAAATTAAATTTGAATAACTGGTGGTGGTGGAACCTCGCAGGGAGGATTTTCCGCCGCTGATCTTTTATATTGAAAGTTAAAGCCGTGGAGACCCTCTCAGGACTCCACGGCTTTTTTGTTTGTATCAACGAAAAGGCCGTGAAGAAACTCACGGCCTTTTTTATTGACGCTTGCTGAAAACGAGCGAAGCAAAGTTTGAAGCGTAAGCGGAATTATCCCGTCACAGGCGGGGACGTAAAAACCTCATTAGGAGAAGAAATATGTACCAGCCCAAATTAACCGAATTTGAAGCATTGGCCAAAAGGGGAAACCTGATTCCCGTTTACCGGGAAATCCTCGCTGACATCGAAACGCCGGTTTCCGTTTTAAAAAAGCTGCAGCACAAGGATCACGTCTACCTGCTGGAAAGCGTCGAAGGGGGTGAAAAATGGGGACGCTACTCCTTTATCGGCACGGATGCGGGAGTTGTGTTCAAGGTCCGCGGACCCAGCGTGATCATGGAAGAAAAGGGAAGAGTGTCTTCGCGGGAACATCAAGGTGATCCGCTCAATGCGATGCGCGGTCTGCTTGGCCGTTACAGGCCTGTTGCCACCCCCGGCCTGCCACGCTTTTTCGGAGGCGCCGTCGGTTACCTCGGTTATGACATGGTACGTTACTTTGAAAAGCTTCCTGACGCGCCGCCTGCTGACCTCGACCTGGATGAGGCCGTTTTTGTCATCAGCGATTCTCTTGTGATCTTCGACAACACCCGTCACACCATCAAGGTTGTGGCCTGTGCTTACATGGAAGATGCAGATTCCCCACAGGAAGCCTATTCGGATGCCTGCAGAAGAATCGATGAAATGATCCGACTGATCTCCGCCCCTGCTGTTTCATCGGAGCCCGTGCCAGTTACCAATGGCGTGACTTTCGAATCCAATATGACACCCGATCAGTACAAGGCCATCGTGGAAAAAGCCAAAGACTATATTGCTGCCGGCGAGGCCATCCAGATCGTGCTCTCCCAGCGTTTTGCCACGCCATACCGGCATGACCCGGTTGATCTGTACCGGGCGCTCCGTTATGTCAATCCCTCTCCATACCTTTTTTTCCTCAAGCTGGATGATTTGATCCTGATCGGCTCCTCCCCGGAAGTCATGGTGCGCCTTGAACAAAGCGATGTGGAACTGCGTCCGATCGCCGGTACACGCAAGCGCGGCAGGACGGAGCAGGAAGACCGGGCCCTGGCCGACGAGCTTCTCTCCGATGAAAAGGAACGCGCCGAGCATGTCATGCTGGTCGATCTGGGCCGGAATGACCTGGGCCGGATTGCCGAAACCGGCACGGTGCAGGTCAATCAGTATATGGTGGTGGAAAAATATTCGCACGTCATGCATCTGGTGTCCAATGTCCGCGCACAGCTGGCAAAGGGGAAGGACGCTTTTGATGTTTTGGCGGCAACGTTTCCGGCAGGGACGCTTTCCGGCGCGCCGAAAGTCCGCGCCATGCAGATCATCGATGAGCTGGAGCCTGTAAGGCGCGGCATCTATGGCGGCGCGGTCGGATATATCAGCTTCAACGGCAACATGGATTTATGCATTACGATCCGCACAATGGTCATCAAAGACGGCAAAATATTCGTTCAGGCCGGTGCGGGGATCGTTTATGATTCCCGGCCCGAAAACGAACACCAGGAAACCATCAACAAGGCGCGCGGCATGCAAATGGCCGTCAAGCTGGCCAGCGGAGGATTCGTTCTGGAGAATGGGTATTAGGAGCGGCTTATGATTCTGATGATTGATAATTACGATTCTTTTACATTTAACATTGTCCAGTACCTGGAACAAATGGGGGAAGATGTTGTTGTCTTTCGCAATGATAAAGTAACGGTGGACCGCATCGATAAGCTCAAACCGCAGGTGATTTTTCTTTCACCCGGTCCCGGCACACCGCGCGATGCGGGGGTTACCGTGGATGTTGTGCGCGAGTTTCACAAAACAATACCGATCATGGGCATCTGCCTGGGACACCAGTCCATCGGCTATGCTTTCGGCGGTGAGATTGTCCGCGCCGGACGAATCATGCACGGAAAGGTCTCGCCTGTTCATCATGACGGCAGAACCATCTTCGCGGGACTGCCCGATCCCTTCACCGCCGGACGTTATCATTCCCTTGTTGTGCGCCCCGAAACCCTGCCTTCCTGCCTGGAGGTAAGCGCCCGGACAGCCGAAGGAGAAATCATGGGGCTGCGCCATAAAGAATTCCCGGTGGAAGGCATACAGTTCCATCCCGAATCGGTGCTGACCCCTCAGGGGAAAAGAATTTTACGGAATTTTATCAAACACCTCGGAAGAAATGGTCGAGGGATGAAATGAACGTGATTATATCGAAGCAAACCATACCGAGTGAGCGGGATTAAAACAACCGGACGAAAGGAGCGATCATTATGATCAGGGAGGCTATTGACAAAGCGGTAAGAAATATCGATCTGCCGGAAGTGGAAATGATGGCGGCGATGGAAGAGATCATGGGGGGCGAGGCCACACCGGCGCAGATCGGATCCTTCATCACCGCATTGCGCATGAAGGGCGAAACCGTTGAGGAAGTAACCGGTGCGGCTCGTATCATGCGCCAGAAAGCCACCCGCGTGAACGCCTGCGCAACCACCATTGTGGATACCTGCGGCACGGGGGGCGACAAGCTCAATACGTTTAACATCTCCACCACCACGGCTTTTGTTGTGGCGGCGGCTGGCATCACGGTAGCCAAGCACGGCAACCGCGCCGTCTCCAGCGGGTGCGGCAGTGCCGACGTGCTTGAAGCTTTAGGTGTCAATATC
>MWDG01000043.1 GCA_002070455.1 Deltaproteobacteria bacterium ADurb.Bin151 | reverse complement strand
CGGAAAAACGTTTGGCAGCCCCTCTGTGTGTTTTCATCTTTGGCATATTTTCACCTCTTTTTTCATTCCAGTTTTTTTATTTTTTGGGTGCTACAATCATGATCATGTTCCGGCCTTCCAGCCGCGGTTCCTGATCCATAACACATTCGTCGGCCAGCGCCGCTTTGATCTGGTCCATCAGTTTGCGGCCAATCTCGGTGAAGGCAATCTCCCGGCCCCGGAACATCATCGATATTTTTACTTTGTCCTGCTGTTCCAGAAACTTTTTTATATGTTTGATTTTCGTCTGCAGGTCATGCGCTTCGGTTTTGGGTCTCAACCGGATTTCCTTCACGTGAATCACCGTTTGGCTTTTTCGTGCATCCTGCAATTTCTTGCTTTGCTTGTAACGGTATTTCCCGTAATCCATGATTTTGCAGACCGGTGGATTGGCATTTGCGGACACTTCCACCAAATCCAGACCGGCTTTTTCTGCATGATCAAGCGCCTCTTCCAGCGAAATAACACCCAGCGGCTGTCCTTCATCGTTAATCACCCTTACAGTGGCCGAGCTTATATCCCTGTTGATCTTTAAATCCTTAGCTATATGGCACCTCCCCGAAAATCAATCGTTCAACAAACTGTTATTGCTTTTTCTCACACATTTCCTGAACGAAAGCAATGAATTGTTCAACCGGCATCGCGCCGAGATTCTGACCGTCGCGAGCGCGCGGCGAAACCGTACCGGCTTCCATTTCTTTGTCTCCGATCACCAGCATATACGGCATTTTCTGCATCTGCGCCTGACGGATTTTATAGCCCAGCTTTTCATTCTCAAAATACTTCTCTGAACGGATCCCGGCTTCGATCAGCCGTTCGTGAATGGTCTGCGCGTAGGGAATGTGTTTGTCCGTCACAGTCAGCAGAACACATTGCGTGGGCGACAGCCACACTGGAAACGCTCCCGCGTAATGTTCGATGAGAACGCCCATAAATCGTTCGATCGCACCCAGAATGACCCGATGAAGCATGACCGGCCGGTGCTTTTCGCCATCCGCACCGATATAATTCAGGTCAAAACGTTCCGGCAATGTAAAATCGCACTGGATGGTCGCGCACTGCCATTTTCTTTTCAATGCGTCTTTAAGCTTGAAGTCGATTTTAGGACCGTAGAAAGCCCCGTCTCCTTCGTTCACCTCATAGCTGATGCCGTTGTCCTTCAAGGCGTTTTCCAGCGCCCGTGTGGCCAGTTCCCAATCCGCGTCGGAGCCGATGGAATGTTCAGGGCGCGTACTCAACTCGACTTCGTATTCAAAACCGAAAATGCCCATCGCATAATTGACAAAATCGGCAATGGCCCGGATTTCTGAATTGAGCTGCTCGGGCGCGCAGAGAATATGCGCATCATCCTGGGTGAACTGACGCACGCGCATCAAACCGTGCAGCACTCCTGTCTTCTCGTGGCGGTGGACCGTGCCCAGCTCAAAATACCGAAGCGGCAAATCCCGGTAGCTGCGGATTTTCGATTTATATATCAGCATGTGGGACAGGCAATTCATCGGCTTGATGCCGTATGTCTGTTCATCCACTTCTGTAAAATACATATTGTCCCGGTAATGATCAAAATGGCCGGATTTTTTCCACAGATCAACCTTCAGAATCTGGGGGCCCATGACCATATCGTAACCGCGCTTCAGATGTTCCTTTCTTTCCCAGTCTTCAATAAGATAGCGAAGCAGCATGCCTTTAGGATGGAAGATGATCAGGCCCGCGCCTGCCTCGTCATTGACCTGGAACAGATCCAGTTCCCTGCCCAGCCGGCGGTGGTCTCTTTTTTTTGCCTCTTCCAGCAGATTCAGGTAATCTTCAAGCTGCTTCCGGTCGGCAAAGCCGGTGCCGTAAATGCGCTGCAGCATCTTGTTTCTTTCATCGCCCCGCCAGTAGGCCCCCGCTACGCTGAGCAGTTTAAACGCCTTGATTTTACCTGTTGAGGGAATATGAGGCCCCCGGCACAAATCGATGTAATCACCATCTCTGTAAATACTGACAATGGAAACATCCGCAGGAAGATCGTTGATGAGTTCAACTTTGTAATCTTCACCCTTCTGCCTGAAAATCTCCACGGCTTTTTCCCGCGGCATCTCTTCCCGGACAAACGGGTAATCGGAAGCAACAATTTCCTTCATGCGCTTTTCGATCTTTTCAAAATCATCAAGCGTGAAGGTTTCGGAATATTCAAAATCGTAATAGAAGCCGTCTTCGATCGATGGACCGATGGTAACTTTGGCTCCCTTAAAAACATCCTGCACGGCGTGCGCCATCACGTGGGAAATGCTGTGGCGCAATATGGAAAGACCTTCTTTTGATGAAACATCAACCGGCTCGATGGCGGTATTTTCCGCCAGGGGAAAGGTCAAATCAACGATGTTGCCGTTCACTTTCGCGGCCACAGCACTGTTGAGAGCATTTTTTTGCCATCCCCCGATGACTTCGGATGCAGTTATGCCGGCGGAATACACCCGCTCGTTTTGATCTGGAAATGTAACTTTTATATCCATTTGACTACTCTGGAAACCATCATCTTTTTCATTTTAAAAGGGCATCACCATTTTTGCTGATGCCCTTTTCTTAATCAACATTTACGGCATGTGCGCGTTCATTGAAAAATGGTAGGCAAGCAGGGATTTGAACCCTGGACATCCACCGCGTCAGGATGGCGCTCTCCCCCTGAGCTACTTGCCTGTGTTATTAAGGATACAATTCTTTTTTCCGCGTTCCTGCATATCAAATATGCATCCTGCGGAATTCGACTTTTCGAGCTAGGTCAACTAGCAGGAAAACGCTGCTGTGTCAAGCAAATATCTTATGATTTGCCCTCTTCCGGGGATGAATGATTCAGGATCCGAATGCCCCGGATGATGTAAACCAGACCGGAAATCACAGTAAATAAAGCCGTCAGCCAAAACAGCCCCGTGATCCATTGATACCCGATGTCATGTTGAACCACTTTGTATAACAGGGGGAAAAAGATCGTGCTGATTTGAAGGGCTGTGGTGATTTTACTTACGATGGCCGGTTTTATCTCGTAAGGTATTGACATTAAAGTAAGAATTGCTATGCCCATTAAAATGATAAAGTCACGGCTGATCACTAAAACGGCGAGCCATGCCGGAATGATCCCCAGGATTGCCAGCGTCGCATAACTGGTAACCAGAAGAAGTTTATCCGCGATAGGGTCAAGATACGCGCCAAGGACCGTCTGACATTTGAGCAGGCGCGCCAAAGTGCCGTCCAGGGCATCAGTGAGGCCTGCCACCACGAAGACAATCAATGCTTTGTCATATTCCTCCTGTATCAGGAAAATGACAAAAGCGGGCACAAGAATAATCCTGAACAGGGTTAAAAAATTAGGAATGTTCATCGATAATTTTCAACTGATCTCATCAAAATAGTTTCAAATGCCATGCGAACAATAAAAAGCTACCCCCTTAAATGCGGCCCGTAAGGCAGCGTCTCCAACACTTTTACAACGGCTTTCTCCATTGCCTCCTCCAAGTCGCCCCGCGATTTCATCTTCAGCCGCGAACGCACTACATCAACACTCCTGCTGGTTGCCTGCGACTGAGCGCTCCATACCACCTCACCCGATTTCGCACTGCGCAGTTCACATCGCACAGTAACTGTAACCGGGGTGTAAAACGGATGTTTTGATTTTATTTCTTCCTGAAACGAGCAGTACATCGCTCCGTCCGCACCGAACAATTCCTGAACCTGGCCGGGCGTCACAGTGTTTTTCCCTTCTGTTTCATTTCCTTGACCGAGCGCCGAAAGCCTGCTGTCAATCAGCGCTGTAGCAACCTGGGGGTAGCCTTTAAAACGGAGTTCTTCGCCCAGTTTTACGCGCAGCATCTGCAAGGTTCTTTCGTCTGCCGTAGGGCTTTGCACCGGCATCACAGCAATAACATTCACTCCCGACGCCGGTTCCTCCGGCTCCGGATCATTTTTCGTTAACCCCGGAATCTTCAGGGAGCAGCCGGACAGGCAAACGATAAAAATGATCAATAAAACAAGAATATTCTTATGGGATATCATGGATCCTCCTCTTCAAGCTGCAGATGATTTGCAGCGGGCCTCCGAATTTTGCAGCTGCTTCTCCAGCAAAATGATGAAACCATAACCGCCCGGCAACGATTCGGGAGCGGCCTTTTTGTCACTTTTCACCGGTCTCTGGCATGGAGTCCGGTTTCTCTGCCTTTATCTTTTCAATTTCTTCCCGGATCATGCGTTCGGCAATATCCGGAACCATTTCTCTTGCGATTTTTTCGATGATTTCCATCGCCTTTTTCATGACATCGTCTTTCAACTGACGGGACAAATCATCTCCGTCAACAATATCCGTAAGATTGTGGACCTTTTCGCCCGATGGTTTGTCGCGCTCGTACCCCCTGCCGTCGATCATAACAACCTGCTGACGCGCCTTACTGTTTGTTGATCTGCGGCCAAACCCTGAACTTTCATCATATATTTCGGTCAGTTCGTGTATTTGCTTGTTATGAACCTCTCCGGAATCCTCCATCGTTTTTTAAACCCCCTCAACATAAGCTAGCATAAGAAAATAATTAATTTTCTGTTGATTTTGACATGCAGTTACCATAGTGCAAAAAACTCTTCAAGCAATATGTGCAACCGCCTGTATTTCAGTTTTCATCAGAAAAGGAAAAACATTTCAATGCCATATCGTATATTCTTTTCCGGGGTAATCCGGTCTGCCTCACCACATCTGCGACGGCATCACGCAACGAAATGGATCTTTCGCTTCTGAGTCGCAGCAGCCTTTCCTGAATTTCATCATCCGTCATGGACACAGGCTCACGTGAAGCCCCCCGTACAATGATGGTGAATTCACCCCTGGCTTTACTTCCGGACAACCCCGCCGCAATGTCCGAGATCCATCCCCTTCTGATTTCTTCAAACACCTTGGTCAGTTCGCGCGCCACGACAGCCTGCCGGTCTCCAAGCACGTCCTGAATCTCCCGCATCGTCTCAGCGATTCGTGCAGGGGATTCATAGAATATGAGGGTTTGTTCTTCCCCTCGGATAGACTCTAAAAAGCGGCGGCGGCTGTTTGATTTGGGCGGCAGAAATCCGTAAAATAAAAACTGGTCCGCCGGAAAACCGCAGACAGACAACGCAGCAATGGCAGCCGATGGTCCGGGAACGGGAACCACACGTATACCGTTTTCCAGCGCGGCAGCAGCCAGTTGATATCCCGGATCAGAGACACACGGCGTTCCTGCGTCGGAAACATAAGCGACATTCATGCCGCTCTCCATTTTGGAAACAATCATCGCGCTCCGTTCCCTTTCGTTGTGCTCATGCAGGCTGACCAGCGGTGTCCTGATGTCGTAAGCGGACAGCAGAATTCTGGAATGACGGGTATCTTCCGCGGCAATCAGGTCTACTTCTTTCAGCACGCGAAGCGCTCTTATGGTAATATCTTCAAGGTTGCCTATGGGAGTTGCAACCATGTAAAGCATTCCTTTTTTTTTATCGTCGCTTTGATTCATGCTGTCTTCTTATTAAACACTTTTTGTTGTTGACATCTGTGTCCCGTTTCGGCTTTAATAGCAAAAATATGGACAAAATACTACACAGATCAACATCAGGATAATATGAAAAGAATACTGGTTACTGGCGGCGCGGGATTTCTCGGTTCTCATCTCTGCGAACGGCTGCTGAAAGAAGGCAACGACATTGTCTGCCTGGACAACTTTTTCACCGGGAGCAAAAAAAACATATCCCATCTGATGGGGCATCCCCATTTTGAACTGATCCGGCACGACATTACCAATCCCATTTATCTGGAAGTGGACGAAATCTACAACCTGGCCTGCCCGGCATCGCCGGTGCACTACCAGTTCAATCCCATCAAAACAATCAAGACCAATGTCATGGGCGCCATCAATGTCCTGGGAATCGCCAAAAGAACAAAGGCAAAAATCATCCAGGCTTCCACATCGGAAGTATACGGCGACCCCGACGTTCACCCGCAGACGGAATCCTACTGGGGACGTGTCAATCCCATTGGCATCCGCAGCTGTTATGACGAAGGCAAACGGGCCGCCGAATGCCTGATGATGGACTACCGCAGGCAGAACTCCGTCAACACCAAGATCGTCCGCATCTTCAACACCTACGGTCCGCGCATGGCCGTAAACGACGGCCGCGTCGTCAGTAATTTTATCATCCAGGCCCTTCAGGGAAAGAACATCACGGTCTACGGCGACGGCAATCACACCCGTTCTTTCTGCTATTGTGATGACCTGATTGACGGACTGATCCGAATGATGAATTCAGGCGATGATTTTTATGGCCCGGTGAATATCGGTAACCCCGGAGAATTCACCATCCTGCAGCTGGCACGGATGGTGATTGAGATGACGGGCAGCTGCTCTGAAATCGACTTTCAACCGCTTCCGTCAGATGATCCGGCACAGCGCAAACCGGACATCACGCTCGCGGAAAACAAACTGGGCTGGAAGCCCAAAATCCCGCTGGAAGAGGGGCTGGTCCAGACCATCCAATACTTCCGAGATATCCTGAAAACATAAAAAAAAAAGAGGTCCAATGAAGAAAACAAAATTTAAAAAGAACATTCTTGGCATCGGGGCAGGCTACGTCGGTGCTCCGTCCATGGTTATGATCGCCAGCAAATGCCCCGACTATAAAGTCACCGTGGTGGACGTCAACCCGCAGCGCATCGCTGCCTGGAACTCCGATCAGCTTCCCGTCTATGAGCCCGGGCTTGAAAAAATTGTAAAGAAAACCCGCGACAGAAATTTATTCTTTTCCACGGATGTTGAAAACCAAATCGCGGAAAACGATATTATTTTCGTCTGCGTCAATACGCCGACAAAAACCTTCGGAGCAGGCGCCGGCCAGGCTGCCGACCTGCAATACTGGGAAAAAACGGCAAGGCAGATTCTGGAAAATTCACAGTCTTCGAAAATTGTCATCGAAAAAAGCACGCTGCCTATCAAAACCGCGCTGGCCATGGAACGGATCCTGTCCTCGGGAAAAGGAAACATCACTTTCGATGTCCTTTCCAATCCGGAATTCATGGCCGAGGGAACCGCGATGAGCGATCTGGAAAATCCCGACCGTGTGCTGATCGGGTCACGCGAAACGAAAAGCGGGCTCGCCGCCCGTCAAGAACTGGTGGACATTTACTCGCGCTGGGTGCCCGCAGAAAAAATTATCACTTCCAATATATGGAGCGCAGAGCTTTCCAAACTGGTGGCCAACGCTTTTCTGGCGCAGAGGGTTTCGTCAATCAACTCCATCTCTGCACTTTGCGAAAAAGCGGACGCGGACATCTCCGAAGTGGCCCGGGCCGTGGGCACGGACAGCCGCATTGGTTCCAAGTTTCTCAAGGCGGGTATCGGTTTTGGCGGCTCCTGCTTCAAGAAAGACATTTTAAATCTTGTTTATCTGTGCCGTTTTTACGGTTTGCCGGAAGTGGCCGACTACTGGGAAAGTGTCGTTAAGATCAACGAATACCAGCAGGACCGCTTCATTGCCAACGTTCTCCAATCCATGTTCAACACGCTGGCGGGGAAAAAAATCTGCGTCATGGGTTTTGCCTTCAAGGCAGATACGGGAGACACGCGTGAAAGCCCGGCCATCAATATTACAAGAAAACTGCTTGCGGAACACGCGTCAGTGGTCATCACCGATCCCAAGGCGCTGGCCAACGCCGCCATGGATCTGGAAGATGCACAGGGGCAAATCAGTTACGTTGAAGATCCCTACCTTGCAGCCGTTGGCTGCCACGCACTCGTCATTATGACGGACTGGGATCTGTACCGGAATCTGGATTATGGCAAAATATACAGATACATGGTGAAACCCGCTTTCATTTTTGACGGACGCAATATCATTGACCACCGGAAGTGTTTTGAAATCGGTTTCAATGTGTTTCCCATAGGGAAACCGCCCCTGACGCGGCTTTGATTTGGTCAAGAATCAGAAAGAAACAAAATCAAAAGCGTTTTTGATCAGACGAATATCGTTTCCGGAAGGCTGCATCATGACGGCTACAACATCAAATCGCGTACGGACACCGTTAAGCCTCTTTTCCTGAAGGTACCACAGGGCAAGCTTTGAAATTTTTTTCTGTTTTTTGATGCCCACAGCCTGCTCGGGATAACCCAGATCCGCTGATCTTCTTGTTTTGACCTCCACAAAGACCAAATCGTTTTTGTCGCGGGCAACAATATCGATCTCACCGATCGGGCAGCGATAGTTGCGTTCGGAAATCCGATAACCGTTTTTCTCCAGAAAACCTGCGGCGATATCTTCTCCCGCCCGTCCGGTTCCTCTTTTCGTTGCATCTCTTTTTTCCATGATCAGGACCAGTCAATCGTGACTTGAAGAACATCAGTGTTTTTTAAATGGAACGATCTGCGGTGGATTTTGCACATTCCGATCTCCTTAAGAATCCTCCGATGTTCTGCTGTGCCATAACCCTTGTTTTTCTGGAAATTGTACCGGGGAAACTGTCGGTGATACATTTCCATGATCCGGTCCCGTGAGACCTTGGCAATAATGGAAGCGGCGGCAATGGAAATGCTGAGGGCATCCCCCTTCACCAGGGCCTTCTGAGGTGCGTCAATATTCAGGGTGTATAAGCCGTCGACGAAAATAAAATCGGGAATCTTGGACAGATCCAGAACCGCCTCGCGCATGGCCTGAAGTGACGCCTGAAGAATATTGATCCGGTCAATGACATCGGCCTCGGCAACTCCCACACCTACAGCTACGGCGTCCTCCCAGATCGTCTTATACAGTTCGTCCCTTTTACGGGCGGTCAGTTTCTTGGAATCGTTGATTTTAGAATTTTGGTAGCCAACGGGAAAGATGACGGCTGCTGCAACAACAGGACCTGCCAGCGGCCCGCGGCCTGCTTCATCAACACCCGCAACCCATCGGTATCCATCGCAGTAAGCACGCTTTTCGAATGTATTCATCGCAACAAGATGAAAAGGTTGTTCTTCCGGCAGGAATCCGGCTCAAAGGGCCCCTGTTTCAGCCAATAAGCACCAGCGGTGCAGGCACTATCGATTGGCGTCTTCTTTGATCCTTGCCTTTTTGCCCCTGAGGCTTCTCAAATAATAAAGGCGCGAACGGCGCACGAGGCCTTTGGTTATAACTTCGACACGGTCAATGACCGGAGAATGAATGGGAAATGTTCTTTCTACGCCGACACCGTAAGACACTTTACGCACGGTAAAATTGGCACGGCTGTTGCCGCGACGCTTGCGGATCACCACACCCTCAAAAGCCTGAATCCTTTGTTTCTGACCTTCAATGATACGCACATATACTTTAACGGTATCACCCGTTTTAAAAGAAGGGATGTCCCCTCTCATCTGTTCTTTTTCAATCATTTCCATTGTATTCATTTTATATTTCCTCCCGCGACACTCGCAATATTATTTTTATGTTATTTCCGTAACCCTGTCCAGAATAACGGCAACGGCCGCCCGTACCGGTAGATGATTATAACCGTTTTCCCCCCTGATCGGTTCAAGACGGTAATCGGCCTGATTCACAACCTCCTGTGCTATGCCGGAGCCTGTACCAAAAATCAGAAGATAAGGCAAATGATTCCTTTTCAGAAGTTCCTTCAGACCTGCACAGGTCAATGAATGAACCTGCAGGCCGGCTCCCGTGGTAATGACCTGTGGTCTGAACCCATGAGCGGCTGTGATTTCTTCCAGCACCTCTTCCAAGGAGGATCTGATTTCCGCTATTTCGAAAGCGTCCTTCCTGAAAGGATTGTAAAGTGCGCCATACCCTTCCCGCCAGTGACCGATAATCTGACCGGCAAGTCTGCGCTGCGCCTCCACCGGGTTAATCACGTAAAATTTCTCCACCCCGAAGGTCTTGGCCGTCCGGGCAATATCGTGAAGATCCATGTTGGCAATGGCCGTGACAACGGTTTTGCCTTCTTTATTCAGGACCGGATAATGCAAAAGAGCAATATAGAGCATAGGTTTACTGGGAAAGAGGAGACCTGAAAAGGTCTCTATATTCCTCCCCCGATTTAAAAGTTGGTTTCCTTACATCAAAATAACCTGAAAATCAAGACTTTATATAAGACCCAGCTTGATTTTTTCCAAAGCCTCCCGGTCTTCTTTGCTCAGATCGACTTTTTCGAGCAGATCCGGCCTTCTTTTCCATGTTCTTTTGAGCGCTTCAATCCTTTGCCAGCTTTCAATCCGTGCATGATTTCCGGAAACCAGAACTTCCGGAACACACCAGCCTTTATAATCCGCGGGTCTTGTGTACTGAGGGCATTCCAGCAGCCCCTGTGAGAAAGATTCCGTCTGTGCAGAGGCAGCGTTTCCCAGGACACCGGGTATCAGCCTGGCAACAGCGTCTATCACGACCAGCGCAGACAGCTCCCCTCCGGTTAAAATATAATCACCGATTGAAATCTCACGGTTCGCCAGATGTTTTCTGATTCTCTCGTCCACACCTTCATAACGGCCGCATATGAAAATAAGATGCTTCTGTCGGGAAAGTTCGAGGGCTATCCTTTGATTGAATGTTTCCCCCTGCGGAGTCATCAATACCACCAGCGGATCAACATCGGCACGCTTCAGAGCATTGACCGCCCGTTCCACGGGTTCAACTTTCATCACCATTCCGCATCCGCCGCCGTATGGAGCATCATCAGTCATTTTGTGCTTGTCTTGGGCCCAATCACGGATATCATAGAGGCCGACTTCAATCAGGCCTTTTTCCCGGGCCTTCTTTAAGAGGCTGAAATCAAGCGGAGAATGCAGCATTTCCGGAAAAACGGACAGGACGTCAAATCGAATCACGGTAAAAGACCTTCAGGCATTTTCACGGTTATTCTATGTGAAACAAGGTCAACGTTTACAACAATATCGGCAATGGCCGGGATGAGAATTTCTCCGCTTTCTCCCTGACAGACATAAACATCATTGCTTCCCGTCGGGAAGATGGACGATATCCGTCCCAGATGCCGGCTTTCCTGCGTATAGACGTCCAGCCCGATGATGTCCATCCAGTAATATTCATCGGAGGGCAAAGCGTTCAGTAAGCTTCGCGGTATCAGGAGCTTAAAGCCCACCAGCGCCTGTGCCGCATCGACATCGGATATATCTTCGAATTCAATAAACAGGAATTTCCCGGCAGGATCGATCTTTTTGATTTTGTATTGAGTTCTTTGGCCGGAACGGGACTCGAGATAGAGAAAATCGAGCCCTTCCAAAACGTCGGGCGATTCCAAAAAAGAAAGGGCCTTCAAACAGCCCTTGAGACCTCGTGTCTTAACGATCTCACCAAAAACAAAAAGATCCATTATTTTTTATTCTATAATCTCCAGAACCGCCCGCTTGTGCACTTTAGCGGACGCGGCGCTGAGGATAGTGCGGATGGCTTTGGCAGTTTTTCCCTGCTTGCCGATCACTTTTCCCAGGTCTTCTTTGGCCACACGAAGTTCGATTACAGATGTTTGTTCACCGATAACTTCCGTTACCGCCACCTGATCAGGATGATCCACTAAAGATTGCGAAATATACTTAATCAGTTCCTTCATCGTCAGCACCTCCAATAGTTTTGGTTAACGCTTCTGGAAATTTCGTTACAATATTCACACTGCTTGTATAAGTTAAAGTGAGTGAGGGTTAATCCTGTCTCATACCTTAAAAAAAAACGCAACAGTTTTTTTATTTAACGCTTGCCGTAATCCCTTTTGTTTTTAACAAATGAGAAACCGTCAACGTCGGCTTTGCCCCCTTGGAGAGCCAGTCACGAACGCGGTCTTCTTTTAAAGATATTTCAGCAGGATTCTTTTTAGGATCATAATTTCCCAGTATTTCTAAAAATCTTCCATCGCGCGGATATTCTTTGTCCGCGGCCACAATACGGTAATAGGGCTTGCCTTTGGCTCCCATGCGTGTCAATCGAATTTTCACTGCCATTTAATTTTCCTTAAAACCTCCTTCAAGTAAATAGTAACTCATATTATTTCTATCACAGTTTATTTTGTTTTAAAAGGGGAAATTCCTCATCAAGGATTTTACTCCGCCCCTGGAATTAATTTTTTTCATCATCTTTCTGATTTCGATGTAATTTTTCAGAAGACGGTTGACGTCCTGAACCGTCGTTCCGCTCCCTAGGGCGATTCGTTTACGTCTGCGTCCATCGATGATCAGGTAATTCAACCTTTCTTTTTTCGTCATGGAATCGATCATCGCCGTAATCTTGACCAGTTCCCTGTCGTCAGGCTCCATGCCCTTGAGCGCCTTCATCTTTCCCATTCCCGGGATCATTCCAATAATGTCCTTCAGGGAACCCATCTTTTTTATCTGTTTGAGCTGATTGCGGAAATCCTCCAGCGAAAAATCGCTTTTCCGCAGGCTCTGTTCCATCTCGCGGGCCGTTTTTTCATCAATCGTGGACTGTGCTTTCTCCACCAGGGACAGGATGTCCCCCATTCCCAGAATCCGGGAAGCCATCCTCTCCGGGTGAAAGACCTCCAGGGCGTCAATTTTTTCACCGATACCGACAAACTTGACGGGCTTGCCCACAACGGCTTTGAGCGAAAGGGCCGCGCCGCCTCTGGCGTCGCCGTCCATTTTGGTCATGATGACTCCGTCAATCCCGATCAGTTCATTGAACTTTGTTCCAACATTGACGGCGTCCTGGCCGGTCATGGCATCCGCCACATACAGAATCTCCGCGGGGCTGACCTTTTCCTTAATTTTGCGAAGCTCTTCCATCAACAGATCGTCAATATGCAATCTGCCGGCGGTATCGATGATAATAACCTCGAAGCCATCCTTCCTGGCCTGCTCGACAGCTTCAACGCAGATTTTTACAGGATCACGCAGTGTTCCCGCGTCAAACACGCCTGCTTTAATCTGCCTTCCAAGAACGGCCAACTGCTCCATCGCCGCAGGACGGTAGACGTCAGCGGAAACCAGGTATACCCTTTTTTCCTTAGAGATCAGGCGCGCCAGCTTTGCCGCCGTTGTTGTTTTACCGCAGCCCTGAAGCCCGACAAGCATGATCGGGGACGGAATCCGCGAGCCGAATTTAATATTGGCACTCGTTGAGCCCATCAGCTCCACCAGGCGGTCGTGAACGATCTTGACGACCTGTTGTCCCGGCGTTATGCTTTCGAGCACTTCTTTCCCTATCGCGCGCTGCCGTACATCTTCAACAAAATCCCTGACGACCTTGAAGTTCACGTCCGCTTCCAGAAGCGCCATTCTGACTTCCCTGAGCGCCGCGTTGACGTTCTCCTCGTTGAGCACGCCGCGTCCCTTGAGTTTCTTGAAAATACCTTCCAGTTTTTCCGATAAACTTTCAAACATCATCAAAACCTTTGCTTACTGATTTTTGTCCATGTCCTTGCCGACAGGCAGAACGATGCACTTTGTGTTGACTTTTTTGGAAATCTTGTCAGCAGCGGCCTGGGCCTGTTCCTTTGTATGAAATCCGGTAGTAATCACACGGTAGAAAACGCCCTTTTCCTTAAGGTCGGCCCTGGATACTTTTGCCGGATAACCCATTGAAGCGACTGTTTTAGCAATCTGATTGGCTTTGTCCCGGTCCTTCATGGAAACCACATGAATGAGAACCAGGGATTTTTCTTTGGCAGATGCCGCAGGTGTTGCTCTTTCTTGTTTTGAAGAAGGGGAAGTTTCTTTTACCTCTGATTTTTTTTCTTGAGCCGGTTTTTCACTGGCTGCTGCTTTCGGTTCCAAAACCACTTCTTTCATAGGTTCAGGCTCAGGCGGCACCTTCTCTCCTTCTGAGTGATCCACCACCACGGCTTCCTTCTCCTTCTCTTTTTCAGCTGGCGTCGCCTGCTGAATCGAAGGCGTTTTCTGGTCAATCAGGGCATTGTGAAACGCCAGATCCATACTGCCTTTATCCTGCACAGGTTCACTGTTTTCAACCATTTTCTGCTGTGAGTCAACTTTGGCCGGCCGCCAGAACATTGCCAGGAAGCGCTGAGGGATGGAAGAAATCTTTTCGGGATAGGTATCGATGTTTCTGCCGAAATTGACACCTAGAATAAATGAAGAACACAACAGGACGGTCATTCCCACGATGACAATCACCAAGCCTGTTCCATTGAGTTTCAATTCAAATTTTTTTACATTATCGGAACCCATTTTCCACCTCTTGAATGCCTACCCTTACCCGATCCCCCCGCTGGCAGAAGGCTCTAAAGAAAATTTTGCTTTTGTTTACATCTTCTCCGGGGCATTGACGCCCAGTATTTTCAACGCATTTGCCAGCACAACGCGCACCGCGTCAATCAGAACCAGCCGTGCCGCCGAAAGCGATGCATTGTCCGTAACCACCTTATTCCGGTTGTAGTAACTGTGAAACGCCCCGGCCAGCTCGTTTAAATAAAAAGTGATGCGGTGAATTTCCAGCGTCCTGGCGGCACCTTCCAACATTTCAGGATAACGTGCCAGCATTTTGATCAGCGTTCTTTCCTCCGGTTCCACCAGGAGAGAAGGATCGATATTTTCGTAAGCCGGTAACGCCATTCCCCTCTCCAGGGCTGTGCGAATGATGCTGCAGATCCGGGCATGCGCGTATTGGACATAAAAAACCGGATTTTCATTGGATTGCTTTTTGGCAACTTCCAGATCAAAATCCAGATGGCTGTCGGAACGTCGCATTAAAAAATGATAACGGGCAGCATCCTTTCCCACTTCGTCGAGCACTTCCCTCAGGGTGACAAATTCACCTGACCGTGTGGACATTGCCACCGGTTCACCCGCACGCAACAGGTTCACAAGTTGCACCAGGATGATCTTCAGATCATTCTTATCGTGTCCCAGGGTCTGGATCGCAGCCCAGAGGCGCGGCATGTACCCGTGATGATCCGCTCCCCAGATATCGATCAGCATGTCGAAACCGCGTGCAAATTTGTTCTGATGATAGGCAATGTCGGCGGCAAAGTAGGTCGGATCACCGTTTTTGCGGATGACCACACGGTCTTTTTCATCACCATAGGCCGTCGTTTTAAACCACAACGTCTCACCATCCGAGTAAATAAAATCCTGCTTTTGGAGTGCATCTAACAGATTGCCCACCCCGTTATCTTTATAGAGTTCTTTTTCGCTGAAATAAGAATCGAAGGTCACGCCGAAATCCTTCAAATCTTTCTTTATATCCTCCAGAATCACACCGCCGGCAACGGCATTGAAAAACGAAACCGTTTCCTCTTCATTTTGCGTCAGATAATGGCGGCCTTCCTTTTTTATAATATCTGAAGATATTTCCTTAATATAATCACCCTGATAACAGTTTTCAGGAAAATCGATCTTTTCGCCCAGCAGCTCCCGGTAACGGTACAGCACAGATTTGCCGAGGTTATTCATCTGGTTTCCTGCGTCATTGATGTAATATTCTTTGGAAACCATGTAACCGGTTGCCGTAAGCAGACTGGAAAGCACATCGCCAACCACTGCTCCGCGCGCGTGGCCGATGTGCAGGGGACCTGTCGGATTGGCGCTGACAAATTCCACCTGAACTTTTTTCCCCGTACCGATATTCAGACAGCCGTATTTGTCCTTCTCATTCAGAACCTTACACAGTACCTGACGCCATAAATCGTCTTTGACTACAAAATTCAGGAAACCCGGGCCGGCAATCTGTGTTTTTTCAAGAATTCCCTCGGAATCCTCCAGATTTTCCTGTATAGCCTGGGCAATTTTACGGGGGTTCTGCCTGGCCTGGGATGCCAGAACCATGGCTACGTTTGTGGCGTAATCACCATGATCGGGATTAGCCGGCACTTCGATTTCAATCTGCGGCAAGCGGATATCCGGCAGCAGGCCCTTTTTCGTGCAGACGGCAACAGAATTGGCGATCAGTAACGCAAGTTTGTTCTTCATGTAAAACGTAAAACCTTTCTTAAAAAAAAACGACAAGCGGCTTTTATCACTTGCCTCCTGTCATGGCAAGTTGAACTTATTACCATAAAAAAGTAACGTTCGCATAATATTTTCCTTATCATATTCATGAAGAGACCATATCACTATCGGGAAAAGTCTCCTCAATAGCTGGTCATCCCGGTTTGCAGTAATTGCGCCTTTGGCGTAAGTGGATCCCGGACACATTCCACTTTCCTGAAAAACCTGTATTTCATTGCAACGGCATCCATCATCTGTTTTGAGAAATTCATCGTAAAGCCGCTCCCCGGTAATGTGACTCCCAACGTCATCCCGGACGGGAAATTTCTCGCCAAAAAACCGTTCAGATTCTGCGTGGCGGATTCTTTCCATGACAGATGCGTTACACCCTCTCCGTACCAGACCCCCCATATATACACCGTGCCAACAGGATGAATTGTCTGAACCGTAGTGTTGTTCGAAATAAAAAGGACCGGTTTGGCGGTTCCATCCGCTGCTCTTCCAATGTTCAGATTCAGGTCTTCTCCATACCACCCGCACCATCTGTTATCGGTTGCGATACAGGCACTTAATGAGGAGTTGCTCTGTTGCCTTGAACAGTTCGGGCAGGCATGGGCATAGACGTATACCATACTGTCCAGGATTCTCACCGTTGCCTTTTTGACAAACCTGAAACTTCTGGCAAAGATATTGACATTTTCAATTGTCAGATTGCCTGCAACTTCCATATTTTGCGGGGCAGTAACCTGATTTGTGTCGGTATAAGCGATTGGTCCTGTCATGATGCTGCCGTTGGTTAAACTGATTCCTGCCGAACCAGTGTTAATCCGGTTTGCAGATACAATCCGGAAAGGCCTGTCTGCCGTGCCTGACACGGTGCCGTTGAGGTTCGTGGTCCCGGTGGTATAGAGGGTAAAGCTTGTATTTGTGTTGTTCATGGTAACTTCGTTTGAACTGTGTATGATAAAGTTTGATGAATTGCTGACGTCAAGGGCTTTATCATTATTGGTCGTATAGAATGCGAAATTTGATGCGCCCTCGAACTTCGTTTGATTCAGGTTTCCATCCGTGAAAATTTCAACAGGCGTTCCGTTTCTTGTTCCGTCTCCCCGGATGATGACGGTTGTGGCCGCACTGTTTAAGATAATTTTTTTGCAGGTGATGAGGTCGCCTGACAGATTTAAGGTCCGGCCATGCATATTGCCGGAGACGGGGAAAATACAACTGCTGGTGACCGCGGGCACGGAAAGCAGGACAGGAATGCTGACGATCGGGATTCCCAGTGCGTTATCATTTTGCCCGAAAGAAAAATCCTGACGGTGATCGGCAGGGTTCCTGCCATAGTCGTATTCAAGATAATCCAGCAGACTGGTGGCGCAGCCCGCCTGGTTATATTTATTAAAGCAATCCACTTTAAAAAATATTACGGACAGATCTCCCTGTCTCATATTCAAAATTGCCGGTGCTCCGAACAATCCGGCGGTCGTTCCATCTGCAGCGCCGGCGGCTGTGCAGGATTTTCTTTCGTTTGATCCGGTGCGAATTGTCCCCGATGCAATAAAAGCAGGGACAAAACAGTCCGGATCCTCAGACGCGTCACAACCCGAAAGCCTGGCACCATGGTTCAAGAGGGCATTGACATTGCCCCGGACCGTGTAAAGACCTACACCGGAATAACTCTGAAATAATGCCGTTTTGATAACCCTCGAATTGTGCAATGAACCTTCTGAGCTCAAAAACCAGAGGTTTCTCCCCGCGTACAGGATGTCCGTGGCATAAGCGGTATTACGCATAGTGCCGGAAATCGATCTGTTCGCCCCGCCGGTACCCTGCCGGTTGATTTCATCAAATGCATTTAACAGTCCTGCATGGGCTGCTTTTTCAGCATGATTGTATTTTATATCCGCCGCCGTCGTCTTGAAATTAATCGCGGCAAGATACATTGCCGTTCCGCCAAGGAGCATAATGGCCAGCGAAAGGAGAAGTACCACCACAAGCGTAAATCCCCTGTTGTTCGGGCCCGACTTATGGACTTTTGTCTGCTTCATGCACTACCTCGCAAAATGTCTTTGAGTTTTAATGGTATTTCCGTTCGGCCCGCGTACCTCCATGGTTACGACGACTCCCTGGTTCTGAATTGCGATATCAAATGATTTGACCGGAACGAGAGGCTGAAACGGTTCATGTGCCGTACAGTCAGAGGCCATGTCTGTTGCTTCCAGGTAAAGCCATCTTCTGTTTTTATCTGCGGAATTGTTCCTGCAGAAAAGCCTCACCCGATGAGGCACCCTCAAAATGATTTCACCGTCTTCAAGCTCATAAGTCGAAAGGAAATTACCCGCGTTATCTTTCAGCATTCCGTTCAGTGCCGCTGCGCTGGTGGACACAGTAGCATTGGCGGCTACTGTACCGCCTGTGCAGTCAAGTCGGTTGTCGGAAAGACCGGAAAGGGAAAAAATCAGGGGAGTATAGACAGCAGGAGATTGTTTATCGGAAAGGAACTGAGCTCCCCTCTTGATATGGTAGCAGTTTTGTCCCTTCGTATCGGTTAGACGGCAGCTTTTGATATTCATGATGGCAGGGTTCGCGACAGACGGGGTCTGAACAAATCCGCTGCCGTAAAGGTTTGCGTAAAACTGCACCTCATCACAGGGATCCGTATTTGAATCATCAAGGATGGTGATGCAAACCGTGCCGGGTGGTGGATAGGAATAGGCCGCATTGACCCGGCAGTCCTGCACTTTCGTGCACAAAGCGGTGTCCGGATTGTTGCATGGTGTGGCGGTGCCCCATCTTTGAAACAGCCATTCAAGCTGCGCCATGCCCCCTTTGGAAATCTCCTTAACGTCAGAAATATTTTTGGTTTTTTGAAACACGCTGCCCGAAGTAGTAAAAATGGATGTCATCGCTGCCAGGATGAGAGTGCTCATGAGGAGGACAATTATCAATTCGACAAGATTGAACCCTCCATTACGAACTGCCGTTTTAAAGAACTTGTGCAACATCTTCACCCCTCCGGAAAGTTGCAGATTTTGTCTCTCATCTCCATCGTTCTGTTTCCCAGGCTTGATGTGGAGACCACATCTGCACAGGCGCTTGTTCCGGAACCTATGGCAGGCAGCAGGGATGGAGGATTGCCTGTCATGCTGACACGCACCATTTGGCCGGCACAGGTTACCGCAATGGAGCTGACAGCGGGGTTCGCTCTTTTGGCCTCGATTCCTGAAGAGGCGGCCTGCAGCAGACACGCCCCTGTCAAATCCTGTTGCGTGTATTTTGCAAAGTATGCAATAAGCCCCTCGCTGGCAATTGCCATCAGTGCAATGAGCAGGATTGAAATCAGGGATTCAACCAGGGTAAATCCATTTCCTGATCTTAAAATTTGATTTGCACCGCGAACCGCGGTTTTGATTATGAACATTCTCCCTTCCCCCTTTCTATTCTTATTGCGCCAAATCTGCTGATGACAACCTTGTAAAATTTTGAATCACCCGTTAGACATACGTTTCCTGCATAGATGGCAAAACTGCGCGGATCAAATGCTGCACTGCTGCCTTTGATCGAAATAAAATCGTCTTCAATCGTAAAACGCTTCAGTGTGTTTCCTCTACAAACGTCAGACCTGCTGGCGCCCATGTCGACAATGTTTAACGTTTTTTGTGCACGATCGACGCACAACCCGATATTGGCTGTTTTTTCCATGGCCGTTAATCTGCTCCACCGGACCAGGGTTTCCATCGAGTATGCATATTCACGGTACTTATAGCTTCTGTAATAGGAAGTTAAGGAAGGAACAGCTATGGCAGACAGGATGGCCATAATACCCATAACCACCAGAAGTTCTATAATTGAAAAACCTTTGTTTAATTTTGCGGTTTTCATATCTCCACCTCATCGACACTATTAAAACAAATGATTCATGATAAACTTGTCCACTCGACCAGAGGAGGAAATCCATGTCCCGTGAAGGGTGAGATCAATCGATTTGTCTTTGCAGCTTTTTGACGGGAATCTTCGAAATGGCGTGAACAGTGATTTGTTCAATCGCCTCAAAACAAGAAGACTCTTCGCAACAGGCCAGAGCAGTTTTCCCGTCAGCCGAGAATACACACGTTCAGACGGATGCCTTCCGACAAATCGGCTGCTTGAATATTCAGTTTTCGTTCAGTCAATAGGAGAATGAGGGTTAATATTTCATTTGGACGGGGCAGCATTACAAGATTCAAAGATTGATGTCAAGAAATTTCCGCAAAAAAGCCCCCTCAAGATGGAGGGCCTTGAGGGGGCTTGCTATATCCACAGATCATGATTTTCGCTTAAGCGGCGGTTAATGGTTTATCCTTCCTGAACTTCTGTCCGCTTCTTCCTGATCTGTCTTCGATCAGGTCACAATGTTCTTCACTGCATCAATCACCGGGTTGGTGAACAGCGCCATCAGGATCGTGTAAAGAGCAAAGGCGCCAACTACTTCCGCGGTATACATCTTGTCATACTTCCTCTTCAGGCTGACCAGAATCAACCCGCCTACAATCAGGCAGCCC
>MWDG01000042.1 GCA_002070455.1 Deltaproteobacteria bacterium ADurb.Bin151 | reverse complement strand
GACACTCCTCTCTTCTTCATTGTATACGTATCTGTATACTTTTTGAAGTGTCCGTTAAACTGGGGGAGGTTCAGGTCTTGATTTATCAGTTTTCCTCGATCACCTTAATAACCTTACTCACCGTCGTGTAATGAATTCCAAGATGATCAGCAATTGCCTTCACCGTATAACCATGCTGGGCAGTGCCAACAATCTTTCGCACTTTTAATTTAGCATCCCATCAATCCGGTAATCGGCAAGTCATCCGTTCTGAAAGAGAGCCAAACTTTTTTCATGGCATTGATTCAGTGCGCGATAATCGCCTCTGCGATTATTGTATGCGTGCATACTTGGGGGGCGTACTGAACCTTCCCCTTTATTTAATCATTGTGATTGCGCCAGCGGAAAAAAGAAATTAAAAGGTGGCATTTGAACCGAAAAAGTTTAAAAGAAAACAACGTTCCTGTGTTTTCTTCCAATGGGCGGCAGAGGTGCTATGCAGATATTTGTTGATGCAGACGCTTTTCCGAATGGAATACGAGACATTCTGATGAAAGCGTCCCTGCGATTGAATATTCCGTTGATCTTTGTGGCCAACAAACCGCTCAGGCTGGAAAATCAGGCCAATCTGTCGCTGATCATCGTTGAAGAGGGGCCGGATATTGCCGATGATCGCATTGCCGGGCTTGTCCAGCCGGGCGATCTGGTGATTACCGCCGATATTCCGCTTGCCGACCGGGTGGTTGCAAAAAAAGCGTATGCCATGAATCCCCGCGGCACACTCTACACGGAGCATAATATAAAGGATCGTCTGGGCATGCGTGATTTGCTAAGCGGTCTGCGGGACAACGGCATGATCACCGGCGGCCCTGCCGTTTTCAGCAAGAAAGATCGCCAAGCCTTTGCCAATCAACTCGACCGCTTTTTAGTGCGGCAACTTAAAAAGTGAAAAGACAACCTCAAATTCTTATTTTTTCAGTGTGCCTTCAATTGAACCTTTTCATTGACAGGTAAGCTTAGAATTTCTATAGAATCCCGCCTTATTTTTTTGGGTAAACGGTCACTGGCGGCTCAGTGACGCACAGGCGCGTATCGCAGGAAATCCATTAGGCGGCGACTCGCCGGGATCAAAGAGGCGCCTCTTCCGATTTCCGGCAGGTTGAAGGAGCATGATTTGGAAAAGACCATTAATGAAAACGGATCGGCAACTGCTGAGCCCTTTTCACTGCGCTTGCCGTGGGTTTCTCATGGTTTGCTGGATATGGAGATTGTCGTTGAAGATGCCTCTCTTTATGACCGGGAGGATGGTTTTCTCCGTATAGATATGTATCCCCGGGTTCGCCCCCTGATTCATGAGCGCCATTTCGGGTTCTGGGATATCCCCTTAAAGAGGATCCGCCGGAAGCATTACTCGGCACGGCTGGACTTAAACCGGGGCGTGATGGAAATCGGAGGGAACACTCCGGAGGATCCTTCCTGGACGGCGCCGGGGCTGCGGATTCCTTTTCGCGAGGCGGGGAATGTCGTTGTTCATTTTTCTCACTGGCATACCGGCGGAAAAGAGCCGCGCATGATAAGGGTCCAGTCCTATTCGCTTCTGCTGGTTGGCGAATCGGGAGATAAGGAATTGGATTCACCCTTAAAACAGATTCACATTCCTGTGACAGATACCTGTAATCTGGCCTGTTCCATGTGCCCCCGCAATAATGAGCATTATCCCGCCGCGACAAGCCATATGGCGCCCGGTGTCTTCGAGGCGCTCCTGGAAGAAGTGCCGAATGTTTCCTGTGTCATGATTATGGCTTTGGGTGAACCGCTTTTGTATCCGCAGGTTGTTGACGTGGTCAGACGCTGCCGCGAGCGCCTTCCCGCAACCGGCGAGGTGGGCATAACCACCAATGCGACGCTGCTTGATGAAGCGATGGCCCGGAATCTGATCCATGCGGGTCTTGGCTTTCTTTACGCATCCGTTGACGGCGCAACGCCGGAAACGTATGAACGTTACCGCATCGGGGCGAGCTTTGCGCAAACCTGCGCCAACATCAGGCGTTTTACGACACTCGCGCGCGAAGGCGCGAGTGCCTGCCGCACCATGATGAATTTTGTCATGATGGATGGAAATGTGGAGGAGATCCCCGATTTTGTCCGGCTTGCCGCGATGCTTGGCGTGGAAAATGTGACCTTCAGCTATGAACACGGACATCACTCAGACGAGCTAAACACGTTTGGAGAAGCAAGATTGGACAAACTGCTGACGGAGGCGATAAAGACAGGTGCGAACCTCGGCGTTAATGTCGGCGTGCCGCCCGTACGCCGATCGCCGGCGGAGCGTTGCTTCTGCACGGAGCGGGTCCTCACCTCGCCGGACGGCGGGGTTTATCCTTGTCCGATGCTGCAACCCGGCTATAATCCGGACGGTCTCGTGATGCGTTTCGGCAATGTGCTGGAAAGGCCGCTTGGTTCAATCTGGGAATCGGCGGCCTACCAATCGTTTCGCAGCGGCGTGCTTTCAGGCCGGTTTCCGCAAGCGTGCGCCTATTGCGGGTTTAAAGCATACCTGACGCCTTGAAGGCAACAAAGAACATGAGCGGGTTGATGGCGTCATTTAAAATAATTTTGCCAGGATCATTCCAGCCGGAATGTGTTTTTGCGGCCATGGCCCTTTCGGCGGGAATAGCGTTTGTTTTTGTTAAAGGTTCTTTTCAGGCCCTGATGAACGAAAAGCCTTTTTCGCGCCTACCGGATGAGGGTTCTGCCGGAGGGCCGAAGAAACCTGCTGCGCGGCCGCCTGTTCATTGATGTTCGAAACAACTGCCCCGGGGAGAGGACATGAGCCAGGTCAATCACACAAAGAGACTGTGCATCTTTGCCCATTTCGATAAAGATAACATCCTGGATCCCTATGTTTTATTCTATCTCCAAGAGATAAGGAAAGTTGCAGACAGACTGGTCTTTGTCTCCACGGCGTCTCTCGCCCCGGAAACCCTTGCCACGCTGAAGCCTGTTTGCGATGCCGTACTCATCCGGAAAAACGAAGGATACGATTTTGCAGGATGGAAGTTTGCTCTTCAGTCGGAAGCGGAAGCGCTCAATGACTTTGATGAATTGATTCTCTGTAATGACAGTGTTTACGGGCCTTTCTTCCCCCTGGAACAAATATTTTCCGAGATGAAGGAGAACGCTTGTGATTTCTGGGGCATAACCAGCAATTACGACATTGCCTATCATGTGCAGAGTTATTTTCTCGTCTTCAGGAAAACGGTTCTTGTTTCCAGCGCTTTTCAGAAATTTTGGAAAGAGATGGAAATTCAGAAATCCAAAAAGAATGTGATCAAGCATGGCGAGGTTCATCTCAGCCAGACCTTGTTAAAGGCCGGTTTCCGGGCTTCAACATACACCCGCCATCGACTGCTTTTGAGTCTTGCCATTGTGTACAGTGTTCAATTTTTTATCGTAAAGGCGGGGATCAGAATCAGGAAAGAACTAAACGTTCTCTTTGTGCGTCTGTTTCACAGTCGCAGAGAAGATCATCTCCGGAAAAGCCTGGCCGCGCTGATCAAAGAGGCCGTCATTTCAGCCGGGAGAATTCTTTGTAAAATAAAGAACACCATCGGCAAAGGTTTTCATAAAATATTCAATTTCATCCTTCATCCCGGAAAGAAATTCCGTCGCCTGATTTTGTTTTTTGAGCTCAGGTTAAAGGCAGTAAACGTCACGCATTTCCTCTGGAAGCAGTTGATCCTTTACAATAAAATGCCCTTTATTAAAGTCGATCTTCTTCGGGACAATCCGATGGGGGTCGATATCGGCGATTATAAGCACGTGATATCCAGGGTATCAAACTATAACGCGTCGCTGATCGCGAATCATTTAAGCAGGGCGAGAAAAAGGTCGGGGGAAAATACTATGTTTAAAGCCAATTGAACCCGGCTAAAACCATTCCTCTGACGGGAACGACGTTGGATGTCCCGCTTGAATTTAAAACATAGGGCACCCGGGGGTTAAACCACGACTGCCGTCGGAAAAAATAAACATCAGACACGTAAAGGCTTTGCCGTCTTGGCTATGGCTTTCCCAGGCACTAATTCCACCGCCCGTCAGCGACTCAATCTTACCTGCGACGTAGGCATCTTCCGGAAGATCAAAATGTTTGTATCTGTTGTCTTGCAAATCAGGCAATGAAAAATCAACCTCATAATTCGATCCGCTCGCTCGCGTCAGGATCAGCCGCGCGGCGCCGGGATTTACGCGAATATACGTTCCAAACAGAATATCAAGACCCGTCAACCTTCTATCTTCATGAGGGCTTGTGAGATATTGAAAGGGCTTCAAGTGAATAGGTTGCGCCTTACTCAATGGCGGACTTGCGATCATTTTTTTGCCTTCGCTGCCGGCCAAAAATGAATCATAATCTCTAATAAGATCCTTCCGGATGTAATAAGGCTTATCAGGAACTTGCTGATAGCTGGAATCAAGAAATGCTTGCAAGCACGTGGCGTAGCTTTCCCACGGATACTTATTCCACACCTTCCACTTGTCAATCGACATCACTTTCGGCGCCGATTTCTTTATCTGGTCGCATGCATCGATAAGCACGCCATACTTAGGATTTTCATTATATTTCTCCTGCCACGGAAAATAGAAAAAATGTGCAGAAGCCGGCAATCGCTCTGAGGCTATGTACTGGAAGTTTTGGAAGGAATAAGCAATGATTCTATCTTCCTTCGTTGTATAAAGTTGAGCCAATTGCGAAAATTCTGTTTCTTTCGGAATTTGCGCGGACGATAATTTCTGTCTTTCTCCAGGAAGCAAAAGCGATACCTTCAGTGTAAGAAGCAACAAGAGCCCTATGGCAACAAACTTAGAAGCCCGGGATTCATCTTCCATGGCGCTTAACGTTAAAACGAGCAATGGCAGGATTGCGTAAAAATACGGCATCCCATGGAAGCCTGCGCCGCGCATCAGCAAACTGCATAAACCAGCCACCAGAAACAGCGTTCGCCAGGGAAACGATTTTTCTTTTAAGGCAAGAATTGCTGCGCCCAGAAGGATGACGATCAATGATAAAAAGTGCGCTAAATCTGAAGTAGCGGTCCTAACGGCATTGACGATTAACTGCCAGCCCGGCTGAAGCCCCGTGTATAAAGGGAGTATTTTTGCGTTCAAATACAAATGAAAAGCCAGGAATCCGGAAAATGATCCGTAAAGCCCTAAAAAAAGCATATTGGCCAGAAGACCGGCAAAGCAGCCAATGATAGCATGCGCCAAATACTGTTTCCGCAAAGAAGCCAGAAACAGCAGGCCCGCAATGGGCAAATACGTGATCGCCAAAAATGGAAGTGAGGTGATCAGAATAGTCCCGAGAACCACCCTGAAACGATTCAATTTATGAGGACAACAAATAGCGGGGATTGTGTATTGAGAACCAATGACAACAAGTAGAATTCCTGCCAATGTCTGATATTTGTACATATGCCCGAAAATATCAGGCATAAACACAATGATCATGACCGCCGAAACCGCGGAAGCGATCATTTTCTGCGTCACAGATTTCAGTACCGGCGCGTTATAGATTGAGAAAACGGCCAATATTTGAAGCAACGCAATGGATACCCTATGCCCCTTAATCCCATAGTCCCCGATCATCTCCGTGATGATCCCCGGCAAAAACGTCAGGGGGCCATGCTGGTTGAATATCTCCGCGTACAGCTTCATGCCCGCCGCCATCATTTTTGCAGCGACAATGGTTTCGGATTCGTCCCCCCACTCTCTGTAGCTGAGAAGCAAATACTGGTAACGTAAGCTCAAGAGGACAAATATGAAAAAAATTGAATAGATTAAAGCCTTGAATAGGGCATCCTGCTTAGATTGCACGTTTTTTTCCACTTGCATCCTTCCACCGGAATTTCTCTTAACCGCGGCTGAATCTCCTGCGCCGAGACATTTTATCGTTATTGGGGAACCCGAACAAAGTAATCCTCACAATGATTTTTGCATGGAAATACCTACCGTAGCTTTCCCTATCCGATTCCTTGCGTGTTCAACTTGCAACAGAAACCCATACTCCTCAAAAGTGAGATCACACGGCCTTGTCCGACCGCACAAGGATTGTGCCCCCAGAATTCCCGTTTCCCCGCGATTTAAAATCTTAGATAAACTTTGATCGTACAAGGTCTAGTAAATTCATGCGGCACAGGACCGATGGCGCAATGCCTGCCTAATGTATTTCTGGAAATATGTCAAAAATTATTGTATCAGAGTGCCGCTTTTTTCTATGATTGTCGGAAGCTGACGAAAGCGCAGGATGTTGAATGACCGGAAAGACAGTTGCTATCATCGGCGCAGGACCAGCCGGTTTAACATGTGCCTATCAACTAGCCGGCAAAGGACTGATGGTTGAAGTTTTCGAGGCGGCTAACGCCGTGGGCGGCATGGCCAAAACCATTCCCCTTTGGGGACAGCTCGTCGATCTCGGACCTCACCGGTTTTTCAGCAACGACCCCCGCGTCAACAAGATCTGGAGCAACGTGATCAGCTCGCGCTACAGCCTGGTCAATCGGTTAACCCGCATCTACTATCGCAACCGTTTTTTCGACTATCCCCTCAAAGCCTCTAACGCCGTTATCAACCTGGGCTTTTTCGAGGCGGCTTTGTGTGTTTTGAGTTATCTAAAGGCCGGCCTATTTCCCGAAAAAGACGAATCGACCTTCGAGGCCTGGGTGGCCAACCGGTTCGGACGCCGGCTGTTCAACATCTTCTTCAAAGCCTACAGTGAAAAGCTCTGGGGCCTGCCCTGTTCGGAACTGGACGCCGATTTCGCGGCGCAGAGAATCAAGAAGTTTTCCCTCTCGGAGGCGATCAAATCGGCCCTTTTCGGTTCGTCCGGCTCCAAACACAAGACGCTGGTGGATGAATTTGCCTACCCGCATCTGGGCACCGGCTTCGCTTACGACGAAATGGCCAAAAGGATTTGTGACCTGGGGGGAAGAATTCATCTTGGCACACCTGCGGCCTCGGTGCGCGCCGCCCAAACGCCGGAGGGCAAAGCTGCGCTGATTTTGGAAGACGGCTCTGAAAGGCCTTTTGACTTCATTGTTTCATCGATGCCGATCACCCAACTTATCGAACGCATGAATGTTCCGGCGGAGGTAAAAGAGCGCGCAAAATGCCTGCGCTTTCGAAATACCATTTTGGTGTATCTGCTTGTCGAAGGCGCAAACCCTTTTCCCGATCAATGGATTTATGTCCATTCTCCCGATTTGAAAACCGGCCGCATCACCAATTTCAGCAACTGGACGCCGGGAGAAAATCGGGAATCGCCCAACACCATTATCTGTTTGGAGTACTGGTGCCATGACGAAGACGACATCTGGAGCGCCCGAGAGCAGGAGCTGATTCAACTGGCCACGGATGAAGCCTGTCGAACCTCATTGATTTTGCGCCGGTCGGTCAAAGACGGAAAGGTCGTTCGCCTTCCCCAATCCTACCCCATATATGCATCGGGGTATAAAAAGCATCTTGATTGCGTTGAAAAGGTCTTAAGCGAGCAGTTGAATCTCTGTTTCATCGGACGCCAGGGTGCTTTTAAGTACAACAACCAGGACCACAGTATTTTAATGGGACTGCTGGCGGCTGAAAATATCGCAGACGGCAGCCGGCACGATCTGTGGGCCGTCAATACGGATTACGAGTATCAGGAAAATTGCAGACTATCGGCGACAGGTCTGTCGTGAGGTGATTTATGAAAAGAATATTTGTGACGGGGGGCGCAGGCTACATCGGATCTCACACCTGCAAACTTCTGGCGCACAGCGGATATGAACCCGTCTGTTACGATAACCTGTCCACCGGGCATGAGGATTTTGTGAAGTGGGGACCCTTTGAACGCGGAGACCTTCTCGATTGCGATAAATTAAAAAAAGTCCTGAAGTCTTACGCCCCCGTTGCCGTCATTCATTTTGCCGCCTGCTCCTACGTCGGAGAGTCTGTGACAAAGCCGTTTAAGTATTACAAAAACAATGTGGGCGGGACGTTATGTCTTCTGGAGGCGATGCGGGAGAGCGGACAGAGTCGAATAGTCTTTTCGAGTTCCTGCGCGATTTACGGAATTCCCGAAACGGATTCCATCACAGAGTCGTGTCCGCAGATGCCGATCAGCCCTTATGGACAAACCAAGCTGATCATTGAGCGGATTTTAAGCGATCTCGCCGCGCGCGGCGAAATCCGTTCTATGGCTTTGCGCTATTTTAACGCCGCCGGCGCCGACCCCGAATGCGAAATCGGCGAACGACATGACCCTGAAACGCACCTCATCCCCCTGGCCATCCGTTCCGCAGCGGATCAAGCGCCACTGAAAATTTTCGGAACGGATTTTCCCACACCGGATGGCACCGCCATTCGAGATTATATTCATGTCGAAGATCTGGCACGCGCGCATTTGCTGGCTGTCGAGCATCTCGTCAATGACGGGGTATCGGATTTTGTCAATCTCGGAACAGGACAGGGCACGTCGGTTAAAGAAATCCTTTTTGCACTCAACGACCTGGGGCTGAATATCAATGATGTTCCCGCCCCGCGCCGTGCGGGAGATCCTGCCCGCCTGGTTGCGGACGCCTCGAAAGCCCGAAAGACCCTCGGCTGGCGGGCCGAATATCAGGACATCAGGAACATCCTCTCGACAGCTGTCAACTGGCATAAACGCGATAGTCGGTCATCAGAAGATTCCGGAATCCGGGAAGGACATGGTTAAATAAGTCAGTTCATGACTTGTGAAGTGGAAATCTTTTTGCGGAAGAAAATGGTTGCCCGTTATTCGTCCCAACGGGAATGACAGCGCAATTTATTATTTTACCCGTGTCGCTAAATACAAATTCACGCATTTAAGGCTATCCATGGCAATGCCGATGACATTATAGTAAGATTATCGTAAGGAGATGCTGTATGTTGCCTCAAAATAGATATTGGAATAATGTTTTGCTCGCCGGCCTGGTTCTGATACTCGCCGCCTTTGCTGGATGCGGGGGCGGCGGTGGGGCGGTCCCATCGGACTCTCTGGCGGCCTCCGGCCTGCCTGGGTTGTAGAAAATCCGTTCACCGCCGAACAGGTCTCCAACAACCATACGTCCTTCTGGACGGCGGCTGGTTTTCCAAGCGGAATTGAAATGGCCTCCGCCTCATCAAGAGAGAAAATGCATAAAATGGCTTATCATATCTGGTGGGCAACCAATCCGGTGGGACAAGGCTGGCTGCGCGACCTGGAGAAAAACAAGGCCGGACAGTGTGGCGCATGTGGCTGGGCCTATGATGAAAAAAAATGGATCCCAAAGGATTGCAATCCCAACACCCAATCCTGCTTTGATGTCAACGGCAATCCGCCGGATAATAGAGAAGTTCAGGCCCTGATCAGTTGCCCTTATTCGGCGGGCAGTTATATCAATATTGATATTTTTCGGTCATGTAGACCGTTTCAGACCACAAGGGCCGCGGCCCCTTGGTGAAAACCGGCCTTCGGGAAAAGTCGTCGACTTGAAGGGGCATGGAAATTTAACAAAGTATGGAGATGACCCGGAGCAAGCAATCTGTTTTATTCAGGGAAACCAACAAATCAGGAGGCATTTCATGAAAAAATATCATGTCGAAAAGATTTTGAAACACGCCTTAGAAATTGAAGAAGCCGGACAAAAGTTTTACGGGATATTGGCTCAACGACTTGGAGATGCGAAGTTGAAAGATATTTTCACGGCCATGTCCCAACAGGAAGTCGGACATGCAGAAATCTACAAAAGAATGATCGACCAACAACCGTCGCAACCCGATCCGGACGACTCGGACACTTCCATCTTTGATTTCCAAAAGCATGAAATGCTTGAAGACAAAATATTCAATCGTCTGGAAATCATCAGGAAAGGAACAAAACTTTATTCGCTGGGCGACGCATTGGCCCTGATGATCGAAATTGAAATGAACGTGGTTGATTATTTCGAAAACGTGCGCCGGCTGGTCAGACTGCAGGACCAACCCCTTATGGAAAAAATCATCAACGAGGAAAAATCGCATGTGAAACAGCTCGTGGACCTGCGCAGCCAATACAAAGCCGCCACCCGGACTGTTTTGGTTTAATAACGGTAAAAACAGATAACACAGACAGGAGGACCGTCAAATCTATGAATCCGGCATCCAGGAATTAGCTGAGCTGGTTCCCGGCTTTCGTAACCTAAAGGTCACAAGGCCGGGAAGACGACCAAAAAAAATAAAATAATTTAATCATGAATACTATTATGAGACCATTAATAAGTTTTTATCTTCGTTTTTCTGCAATCTTTTCTTGGCATTCGACTAAATAGCTGACCACATTGAGATACCTAATATCTGATTCCTGAGAAGAAACTGCCTTTTCAAGAAATAATTGCTAAGATCATTTTTTCAATAGGATGTAGTTAAGGCCCTTTAATTATGTATAAATGGTAACTTTCTACAAAAACGGGGGGGGTACTTCTCAGAAATCATTTCTTAAAGACGTCCTCTTATGACACTGAAGGATACGCGAGGTTGCGGACCGGTATGACGAAAGAATTGGATGGCCGCCTGCAAACAGAGGGGCGCTGCTTACTGATATAATCAGCGCCCCTCTTGTGCTGAAGATTTCTTATTCCGTGTAAGGAGGTTCTCCCTGGATCGATTTAGTCAATTCCAGGGCCTTTTTAACCTGATCCCGGGTTCCCCTGAAAACAATCCAGACGCTGCCTTCCGCGCCGCTAACGCCGCCGGCGCTGGCCTGGAAGGCCGTTGCCCCCGTTAGTATTTTAATGGCTTCCAGTTCGGTCACAATTTCTCCTGTCAGAAGCCACATAGAGGGGATATTGTGTCCGGGGAAAAGCGTTTGCCAACTGCCCGCCGGCGAAGACAACGTCTCCATCGGCTCGCGCATTTTCAAGGTCAGGTCCACGAGATCCCCGGCAACCAGCTTTTCCAGGCCGACCGGAATGACAAGGTGAGCCTTGCGCGCCACGATGATGGGCATGGTGGCTCCCGTTGTTCCGCCCTCGGGATGGAGGATATTGACCCCGGCAATCTTGTTTTTGTAGTCCAGGGCATTGGCCCCTTTGATCACAACATCGCCACGCTTGAGTTTTTTCGCGGCCTCTTCCAGGGAAATATCAAGGACCTTGCCTTTCTCCAGAATCAGGTGATTGACGGGTTTCGCTTTGGGCAAGTATTTGCCGCCCTTTTCCGGTTCAATTCTCCCCGTCACAAATGCCGCATGGTCAAACTTGCCTCCGGCGATCTCCTCTGCCACATAAGCGTTGGTTGTTCCTTTAATGACAATAATCAGACCGTTTGCCAGAGCATTTTTGACGATCGGCATCTGAGCCACAGCCTTGCCGATCAGTCTCTTGGATTCGGCCACCGTCAGAATCGCTCCGCTCTGGACGATTTTATCCGATCCCGCGCTTCCGGAATCCGAAGCGGATGAGATGTCCGAAAATAATAATTGACCGCCAACAACAATGACAAACAGAAACAGAGTCGCTCTCAACACTTTACTCATGATGTTTTCCTCCTTTTGCTCGCAGATAAACCTCATTTTAATGACTCTTGCCTCGCTTCCCCAAGCCGCGTGAGCGGCTACCTTTAAAAATGAGACTAGTACCATAGTTGAAGGTATGCTGTGCGGTTGGATGGCCCGATTCAACAGCCTCCTCCACCTCGGTCACTTTGCGCCAGCTTCGCCTAACCTAACCATCTAAAGGTGGCGCGAGGTCATGCAAGCGGCAGACATGATGACCCTGCCCCGGGTTCCCCGGTTCAATGTCTCCATTTTGACTCTGATCCCCTTCTTCCCGAAAGAAAGGCTGGGCGGATTCAATGCCGCTTAAGCCCGATGCGTGGGGATTTTCCCCAGCCTGCTACGATGCAATACCTTTTCCTGCATCCTTCGCCGCTGCGGCGCGGGTATTGAGTTTGACGATCACCGTTTCTATTGCGACAAAAGGACTTTCCCGAGCGTCATAATCTCGGCTTCCTTGGTCCCCTCGTAGAGTTCAAGGATCTTGGCGTCGCGATAAAGTTTCTGCACTTTGTATTCTTCGATGTATCCGTATCCGCCATGAAGCTCCACGGCAAGATTGGCGCAGAAAACCGCAGTCTGCCCGGCAAAATACTTTGCCATGGCCGAAAGGTGATAATCCGGCTTGCCGGAATCAATCAGCCAGGCGGCCTTGTACGTCATATTGCGTAGTGCCTCTATTTTGATCCACATATCGGCAAGTTTCTGAAGCGTAATCTGGAACGAGCCCAGCGGCTTTCCGAAAACCGTTCTCTCCTTGCAGTATTTGACGGATTCGTCCAGACAGGCCTGGGCAAGCCCCAAACCCTGGCCCGCCACCATCACCCGTGTGACGTCAAAAAAGTGCATGAGCTGGTAGAATCCGGCACCGCGCTTGCCGATCATATTCTCTTTGGGAACCCTCACGCTGTCCAGGGCTATTTCCGCCGTGTCACTGGCGCGAATCCCCATTTTGCCTTTGATCTTGGTTCTTGTTACCCCCGGGGCATCGGCCGGAACAATAAACTGGCTGAAGCTTTTGTGGACTTTTTCAGCCGGATCGGTGATGGCCTGGACCACCATCCAGTCACAGATCGTCCCGTTGGTGATGAACATCTTATTGCCGGTGATGATAAAGTCGTCGCCATCCTGAACCGCGCGCGTCTTGTAACCGGCCACATCCGTGCCGGCATTGGGCTCTGTGTAGGCGCCTGCAAAGACGGCGTCTCCCGCGCAAACCGGAGGCAGATATTTCTCTTTTTGTTCCTTGGTTCCGTAGAAGTGAATGTTTTCACATCCGAAGGTGGCTGCCGTCACATTCAGGCCAATGCCCATGCAGACCCGGGAAATCTGTTCCGTAATGATGGTGTTGCCGAGAAAACCCACGCCGCCCCCGCCATATTCTTCGGGCAGCCAGCAGCCGATCAAGCCGTTGGCGCCGGCTTTCCTGCGGATTTCCGGCGTGTACATTTCTTCCTCGTCCGCTTTCTGGGCCACAGGTTCCACTTCTTTAGAGGCAAATTTTCCGGCCATATCCGCGAGCATTTTCATTTCGTTGGACAATTCAAAATCCATGTTGATTTCCTTTCCGTTCTTTATTGTGAGATCATTCGCAGCTGCGGTCTTTCAGAAGTTCTCTGGCGATAACCAGTCTTTGAATTTCGGATGTGCCTTCGTAGATGGAAGTGGCCCGGGCATCCCGGTAGAGCCTCTCCACCTTGAAATCCTTGAGATAGCCGTATCCGCCATGGATCTGCAGCGCCAGATAGGCGCTTTTGTTCGCCAGTTCCGAAGCAAACAGTTTGGCCATGGACGCTTCTTTGGTGAAAGGCATTTTATGGTCTTTTCTCCAGGCCGCCGACAAGGTCAGCAGAGTTGCGGCCTCGAGCCCCGTCGCCATGTCGGCGATCATCCACTGGATGGCCTCAAACGAATTGATGGTTTTGCCGAACTGTTTTCGCTCGCCTGCATAACGGATGCTTTCATCCAGACAGGCCCGGACGATGCCCAAAGCCTGCGAGGCAATCCCGATGCGGCCGCTGTCCAGGGCGGTCATGGCGATCTTGAATCCGGTCCCCGGCTTTCCCAGCAGGTTCTCCTTCGGAACCTTGCAGTTCTCAAAAAGAAGTTCCACGGTATTGGACGCCCGAAGCCCCATCTTATCTTCCCGCGCGCCGATGGAAAATCCGGGCGTGCCTTTTTCAATGATAAAAGCCGAAAGCCCCTTGCTTCCTTTTTCCGTGCCGGTTCTGGCTATAAGATTGACGACATCGGCATACTGCCCATGAGTAATGAAGATTTTTGTTCCGTTGATGAGATAATGACTGCCCTGATCCTCGGCCTTGATCGACAGGCTTCCGGGATCCGAGCCGGCGCCCGGCTCCGTCAGGGCAAAGCACCCCAGCAGGTCTCCCCGGGCCAGCCCGACAAGAAATTTAGACTTCTGTTTTTCATTTCCGAATTTGAGCAGCGGCTCAGTGGAAAGATTGGCCACCGACATCGTCACGGCCGTCGAGGCGCATGAATAGGCGATTTCCTGAAGAGCCAGGCAATAGCTGATCGCCCCGGCGCCCGCGCCGCCATACTTGACGGGAACCATCATGCCCAGCAGGCCAAGCTGCCCCATCTTCTTCACCACCTTCACGGGGAAGATCTCTTCCTTGTCCCGTTGGGCGGCGGCAGGCTCCAGTTCCTTGCGCGCAAAATCTCTGGCCATGAGCCTGACCATTTTCTGTTCCGCGGTCAGTTGAAAAGACATGTCCTCTCCTTACGGCAGATAGATGACCACCAGAAGTTCTGTTTTTTGCCGGGTTGGATTGCTGAGCTTATGGGAAAGGGAGGAATCAAAGCTCAGGCTCTGTCCCGTCTTCAACTTTGACGTGTTCTGTCCCACCGAAATCGTGAGCCCCCCTTGCAGAACATAGATGAATTCTTCACCCTCATGGTGGTACTCAACCCCTTCATGTTCGGTCTCGGGATCGATGGTCACGCGATAGGCTCTTAAATGTTTATCCTTTCCCGGCGCAGTCAGAGGGGTGTAGGCATAGGATGAAACTCTTTTCCTGTGGCTGGCTCGCCGCCTTTTGGCCGCTTCCTTCTCACGATTTTCCTGCAATTGATCGACATCGACCTTGAAGACTCGTCCCAGTTGGAGGACGACGGCGACAGGCGGAGGTGTTTTGTCTTCTTCAATCTCTTTGAGGAATTTAACCGTGTAGCCGGTATCGTGCGAGAGCGTTTCAAGGCTGATTCCTTTTGCCTCTCTCAATCTGCGGATTCGCCCGCCAAAGGATTCGTCGGCTTTCTTGATCATGAAGCTCTCCCTTCGTTTCTTTTTAAGATGACAGTGAGCCCATGGAAATTCAGCAGGAAGCTTTTGGGGGAAGCAAGCGACTGCTGATCGCCCGGGGAGTATAAGAAGAACCCTTGTGCGTGTCAAGATGATTAGGACAGAGATGGAGATACATTTTTTTAGATGTGTGAATTCCGGGGACATAACGCTTAATTCACTTCGGATGATCCCGACCATTCACACACTGAACAAAGACAGTGTTTTTTTTACTTCTTTTGGTTCGATCAAACATCTGAAGAATCCACAGTTTCATCGGAGCGTGACTGCGCGAATCATGGCCGTGACGCTGTGGCGCTTGGGAAACCACGGACATGATTGTATGCCCTCCGCTTTGCGGGATTGTTCAATTTAGTCATTCCCAAAGCTTCGCCTTTGGAATTCGTGTTTCGCCAATGGAGCATCAGACGGCCGTACTGTTTGATTCCGAAAGGCGAGTTTTTGGCTGTCGTGCAATGAGCCTGGCGCCACAGTCGAGGACATTGAGCAAAGGCATGCCCTGAAATAGCTGCTCGCCCTGAGAAACTTAATTTCTTGAGGATACCCTTCTGTGCCATTTACGGCTCACGTATTGCCAGGCCGCAAAGGGTGGTTAAATTACAGGCGTAATGTCGATGTGGCAACAGAACATCAATCATTTCATTCAAGAACGGACGCCTCAAGCCGCGGGCCGTTTAGAAAAGAGTAAAAAACTATGACTGAAAAAACAAGAAATCGAAATATTTTCCGGGATGGGGGGAGATGGTCTTTTCTTGTCCTGCTAACATTCGTTTTCTCGGCGGTATGGGTACCGATCTTAACCGCAACGGCCGAGGGAAAGACCACGTGCCCGATACCCCGGGAAGGAAGCATTAACATGAAACAGCCCCAGCAGCATGAGGCCCGGCCCGGCGGTGCTTTGCCGCCGATAGACCTTATCACACCGGCAGAAACGCAGATAGCCACCTTCGCCATGGGGTGATTCTGGGGTCCGGACGCCCGGTTCGGGCTTGTCAAAGGTGTTATCCGTACCCAGGTCGGCTATACAGGAGGAACCTCAAAGGATCCGACCTATACCCGGCTGGGAGACCACAGCGAAGCCATCCGGATCGAATACGATCCGAAAAGCGTTTCCTATGAGACGCTCCTGGACATCTTCTGGAACAATCATTCGCCGGGGGATCGTTCTTATTCGCGTCAGTACGCAGCCTTCATCTTCTATCACGACGAAAAGCAGAGGAAGGAAGCCATGGACTCCTTCAAGAGGGTGGCCATGAAAATCAAGGGGCCCATCTACACGGAAATCGTGCCGGCTTCAACGTTCTACCCGGCCGAAGCCTACCATCAGAAGTACGGTCTGCGGTCCCAAAAAGAGCTGATGCAGGAATTTAGTTCCTTTTATCCGGATGACAATCAGTTCGTGGCCTCCACGGCGGCAGCAAGGGTGAATGGTTATGTCAACGGCATCGGCACATTGGCGGAGCTGGAAATGGATCTTGCCTCTCTTGGTCTTTCGGAGGCGGGACGACAGAGGCTTCGCAATATTGTGAGATCGAATTAAATGTAAACGGCATGCCAAAGCCCGGCGGAAAATTCTTCCTGACGGTGCTCAACGGTTTTAGAAAATCGAGAACACTCTGACGAGAATATCCAAAAAGGTGTTTTCGAGCCTGTCACCCTGTCGACGTTGATGGAGATGGACTTGAAGGACGTCCTGCTGCGGAAAAAGGATAATTCTGAAGAAAGAAGCGGGAAGGCAAGCGCAACGTATTTTTTTGCCCGTCTCCCGTATTCCATAAAAAAGGCAGGGCCAATGCTGGCCCTGCCTTTTTTTGAATGTTTTTTATCCGGCTTTATTTTTTCATCTTTCTCCTGACGCCGGCAATCCCTAAAAGGCCAAGCCCCATAAGCAGTATCAAGGCCGGTTCGGGAACTGCGTTGGTGACGGAGAATTGTGAAAATTTATACGTGCTCCAAATGTTTCCCCCTCCACTCGTGCTGTAATAGAAGGAATTGGTGGCATAAGTATCTGGCGCCGTCTGAGTGAATGTAAGCCAGAAATCCACCGTGTTGCTGGCAATGGCATTGATGCCATAAAGAATGCCGCCGATGATGTAAGAGTTTCCGGATGAGCCCACATTGACTTCACCGACCGTGTAATTATAGCCGCCTATCAACATATCGATGGAGATGATAGGAACCCCCGTAGACCAGTCTCCGACGGCATCATAAATGATTGTGCCCGTAACAGGATCGGTTGGCGCATTCGCACCGAAATCATAGGCCGTAAAGTTTACTGTTGTGGGCACAGCATAAGCAATCGATGTGAGGGCTAAAAATGATACGATCAAAAAGACAACTTTTATTAATTTGAGTTGCTGATTCATTGCATCCTCCTTTTTTGATTTGGCCCGATTTTTTGCAATATTAAGGCCACAAGACCATATTCGGAGAGCAGTTCTTACATTCGTTAATAATATCGATACAATACAATCTGTCGCTTATGTTTTTGCCGGATGCCTAAATTTCCTTAAACGTAAAATTGTAAAGAATCACGACGCCGGGACTTAATCTACCGAGCTTGAATACGGAAAGCCGGCTGACCGCATTCCGACTACTTTGAATTCCGGAACATAAGGCCTGTTTATCTTCATCAAGGCTGCTTTCTATGCTTTTCCGGATCAAGCCTGCGAGTTCATCCCGGCAAATCCATTCCGTTTCATGGCCATATGAAATCATCACAAATAGTTCTTGACAGGGTCAAAAGACATCGAGTATAGAAGATCCGCTTGATAATGATAATCAATTACGGGCTTGAGGCATGCGGGAAGAAAGAGACATATTCGGCAAATATTTAAGCCGTCACAATTTACGGGACACGCCGCAGCGCGAACTGATTCTGGATACGTTTCTAAAGCGCGAGGAACACATCTCCGCAGAACAGCTCTACGATATCATCAAAAAGCGCGATCCGTCCATCGGGCAGGCCACCGTTTATCGCAATCTGAAGCTGCTGTCCGAAGCCGGGCTCGCGCGCGAAGTGGATTTCGGCGACGGCGTGCTGCGATATGAGCATAACTATAACCATCCGCATCACGATCACCTCATCTGCCGGAGCTGCGGAAAAACCGTGGAAGTGGTCGACGCGGTAATTGAAGAGTTGCAAAAGCGCATTGCAGAGCAATACGGTTTCGAGCTGACGGATCATAAGATGTATCTTTACGGAAATTGTGGAAATTGTAGGAAGAAGAGTAAATAGTTTTAGGTGTTAAGTTTTAAGTTTTAAGTACCCACCTAACACCTAGCACATAACACTTCTTCACCAGACAAAATGACCGGCGCAAGAGCCGTTTTTATTGGAACCTATATTGATATTGATTATCATTTGCATATTAATAAGAGAAAGGAGATCTCATGATGTCGCCACTGGCATTATTAAGTGAAGGAGAAGCGGGAGAGATTGTCGATCGGAATCAGAAAGTCCACCCTGCGCACACCCACCATCAAATAATCGGTCACGGCCATCGACAGGGTCAAGGCGGTTGTTGCGGACGGTGTGAAAGGTGCCACTGTCATGGACACGGCAATCCTGAATCGAGCCATTTGATCAATATGGGTCTGCGACCGGGAAAAAGAGTCCAAATGATCACCAACAGCGGCTCGGGACCCGTCGTCATTCGGGTGGACGAATGCCGGATCGCTTTGGGACGCGGCGCGGCAATGAAAATTTACGTACGGAGGAATGAATCATGACGCTGGCGGATTTGAAACCCGGCGAGGCGGGAAAAATTGTCAAGATCAATGCAGAAGGCGCGCTCAAACGCAGGTTGATGGACATGGGCGTTGTCGGGGGAACTGGGGTGCGCGTCGAGAAAGTCGCCCCGATGGGAGATCCGATCGAGGTTCGCATTAAAAGCTATGCTTTGTCCCTAAGACGGGGTGAAGCCAAATCAATTGAAGTGGAGGCCCAGTAAGTGTGATGGCAAGTCAAAAGAGTTCACAAAATCCGGAAAAACAGGGGCTGACCATCGCTGTCGCCGGAAATCCCAACGCGGGAAAATCGACGCTGATCAACGCAATTGCCGGATCGCGACTGCATGTCGGCAACTGGCCGGGCGTAACGGTGGAAAAAAAGACCGCGTCGCTTGAGTACGATGGGCGGGACATTTCGCTGGTCGATCTGCCGGGCACATACAGCCTGAGCCCCTATACACAGGAAGAAGTGATCGCCCGGGACTATCTGGTGAAAGAAAAGCCGGACGTCATCGTCAACGTCGTGGACGCGACCAACCTTGAGCGCAATCTCTACTTCACGCTGCAATTGCTTGAGTTGGGCATTCCGCTGGTCATCGCGCTCAACATGACGGATGAAGCCGCGCAAAAGGGGTTTCGCATCGATGCCGACAAGATTGCATCGATTCTCGGCTGCGCCGTGGTTCCGACAATTGCGACGAAAAATGAAGGCCTTAAGCATCTGATGACCACGGCGGTCTCCTTCGCCGTCGATCCTGGGGCGCATGCGCCCGGATTTGTTTCCTATGGCGAAGATATTGAGCAGGCGCTCGCGCCTATTGCTGACGCCTTAAAGGATCATCCGGAAGTTCTGGCCGGTCGTTTGCCGCTTCGCTGGTTCGCTCTGAAAGTCCTGGAGCGCGACGAGCGCGTGCTGAGCGAGTATGCCGTCGAGGCCGACGCTCTGCCCATTGAGAAAGCCGTAAAACACCTCAAGGCCGCTCACGGCGAAGACCTGGAAGCGCATCTGGCCGATACGCGCTATGGCCTGGCGGCGGGTCTGACGCGAGAGGCGCTAAAAAAACCGGAGATTCGAAAAAAGGAGCTGACCGAGCGGATCGACGCGGTCGTGCTCAACCGCTATTTGGGCATTCCGGTGTTTCTTGCAGCCATGTGGCTGATCTTCAAATTGACTTTCGACATTGCCGGTCCCTTTACCGACTGGTTTGACGGCCTGACATCCGGACCACTGTCGCGCTGGGCCCAGAGGCTGCTTGACTTTGCCGCCGCGCCGGATTGGCTGGTTTCTCTGGTGGTTGAGGGCGTCATCGGCGGCGTGGGATTCGTGCTGGCGTTTGTGCCGCCTATTTTTGCGATGATGTTTTTCATTACCCTTCTGGAAGGGTCCGGCTACATGGCCAGGGCCGCCTTCGTGATGGATCGAATGATGCACGCCATCGGCCTGCACGGGAAATCATTTATTCCCCTGCTGATGGGATTCGGCTGCAACGTGCCTGCCGTCTATGCGACCCGCACCTTGGAAAATCCGCGGGACAAGGCGCTCACGGCGCTTTTAATTCCATTGATGTCCTGCGGCGCGCGCCTGCCCGTGTATGTCGTGTTTGTCGGCGCTTTTTTCGCCTCGCAGGCCGGAACCATTTTGTGGTCCCTGTATGTGTTCGGTATTGGAACGGCAGTGATAATGGGTTTCATTTTCAAGAAAACGCTCTTCCGCGGGGAAGCGCCGGTGTTCATCATGGAGCTGCCTCCCTATCGCATGCCCACGTTGAAGAACCTGCTCATTCACACTTGGGAGAAAGGCAAGCACTTTTTAATCAAGGCGGGAACCTACATTCTGGCCGTTGCGATTCTTGTGTGGTTTTTGCTCAACCTCCCCTGGGGCGTGGAAAACAAGCAGGAGTCCTACCTGGGCAAAATCGGTCAAATCAGCGCGCCGATCTTCGCGCCGCTGGGATTCGGCACCTGGGAGGCCTCGGCGTCGCTGATCACCGGCGTGATTGCCAAGGAAATTGTCGTCTCGACCATGGCTGTGGTTTATGTCCCGCAGGCACAGGGTGAGGAAGAAGAAGCCGCACCGAGTTTCGTTGAAGATCTTCGGGAAATCGGCGTGTCGTTTGCGGGCGCGCTTCGGGAGGCGGCAACAAACGTCTTTTCAACTTTCGGCATCGCAACGATCAGCGCGGAAGAAGAGGAAGGCGCCGAGGATTTAAAGACAACGATCGCGCAGGCGTTTACGCCGCTTTCGGCCTACGCGTTCATGGTTTTTGTTCTTCTGTACATGCCCTGCGTGATTGTGCTCATCGCGATGCGGCATGAATTCGGCACCTGGAAGTGGGCGGGAATCGCCATTGCCTATCAGTCGGCGCTGGCCTGGACGGCGGCGTTTGTCATCTACCAGGGCGGAAAATTGATAGGGCTTTAGGGTCAAGGGACAAGGTTTAAGGTTCAAGGGACAAGGTTCAAGCGACTGTATTGAAAGTCAAGCAGGGACCTCCCTAAATTTGGGGTGATAAGGTTCATTGTTCTTTACCATAGCGTTGAGCGTAATGAGCAGTTTTCGCATGCAGGCCGTCATGGCGACTTTATGTTTTTTCCCTCTGGAAACAAGG
>MWDG01000041.1 GCA_002070455.1 Deltaproteobacteria bacterium ADurb.Bin151 | reverse complement strand
CACCTGCAGGCCGAAAGCGGACGATATCATGCTGCGGATAAAACTCTCGGATTCCTGATAAACCAGTTCATCGCTGCGGACCGGTTCGCTTTTCACAACGGCATCCTGCGCAGGCGCCTTGATCTGACGGACGATCACCGGCAGATTGACACTGTGGGCGTCGATATAGTAATCACGAATCACATCCTGAATGCCCTTGGAAATGAACCTGAAAATATCCAGGTACTGTTCAGCGGAAAATTGTTTGACAGGCAGCGCGCTCGTCACAAATTTCACCTTGGCCACCAGGCCTTCCGTGGAAATCCCCTCCAATTCAAGTGCGGAAAGATAAAGCCACAGGTAGATGTGAACTTTGACAATCGTACGTTTGGTGATGAACTTCAGATTCAGGGATTGAATCAGCTCTTCAAACAGCATACCGCCCAGGCTCTCCAGGCGCAGGATGATTCCCATCGCGTCGAATTTTTCCTCGTGATAGGTCCCGTACATGGACGGAATGCCCGCCGCAATATGACGTTTATGATAGATATTCTCAAAGGACTGTGTTTTCTTTTCCGAAAGTACCCTGGCTTTCAGCACAGCCAGGAATTTCAGGATCAGTGTCAGGCTGCGGTAGTAATTTTTAATTTTCAACGACCGCCTCAGCGACACAATGTCCTGTACGGCAAAAATATTGACGGCTTCCAGGTCTTTGAGCAAATCGAAATACTGGGGATAATATTTCTTATGGATCAACTGATAGATACGGATCATTAGGGAGATGCGCTCCCGATCCACGTCTGAAATATTTTGAATTTGCTGAATCTCCCTGGAAATCTTTCCATTATCCCATTCCAGGAAATTTCTCAGGTCGTTACCTACCTTCGGGAAAAGCTCTACAAGGGCGTGATGCATGCCGTCAAAGTATTCCCCGGAATTTTTCACCTGGTCAAACACTTCATCCGGGATATGATCGCGGATAAATTTTTTGTCACCGGAAAACCAGTAATGAAAGATATGCTCGGTAAATTCGACCAGCAGGCTGTTGCTTTCAACATGGGACTGCTTTCTAAAAAAATCAATCAGAGGGTCTTTGCGGAAGGAAATTTCATCTACACGGGTGGTGATGTCGCGTAATTCACCCTCCGCACCGATTTCGCTGAAATACACCGGAAAGATCCGCAAAAGCTGTTTGATCAGGTTATAGGCCGGCGCGATATCTGTATTGAGAAGCCTTGAGATATCCCGCTGCATCAAATCCGTATCGCGGATAAAAATCCCCCCGATTTTCAGGTTGACGATCAGGGCGGAAATCAATCTCTTGGTCCATCGCGGCTTCATGGCAATAATTTCCAGCCACGCACGGATAGTCCGAACGTGCTCGGGATTGACCTGCACCTGCCATTCTGTTGTTGAACCCGCAATTTCCGGATGTTCAAATCCGTAGGCAATCAATTCATCAATAAACGTCTCTACCAGCGGGTGATTATTTTGCGCAAAAACTTCTCTGGCCGCTGTGATAATGCAGTCAATGCCCGCACCTCGAAATTCGTTCTGCGATGTGCTCTTTTTTAGAAACGTGAAAATCCTGCGGACAAAATCATCCAGCCTTTCCTTCTTTTCCTCCTGAAAAACCATCTTCAGCGAGTAATTGATTTCCCGCATGGCGCTGACATGGATATCCTTGAGTCCCGGAACAGACATGACACCGAAAAGAAAATCCAGCTTCACCAGGTGATGACCCTGGTACGCACTGGATTTCTCCAGCTGGTCCGCCACATGCAGGTATCCATCGATGATCTGGAAATAATCCGGCAGCGACAGATATTGCCCGATCTGCGCACCGGCCTTCTCGCCTTCGCGGGGGCGAAGCTCTTCAACTTCCATCATCAACCTGCGGAAACGTGAATGGCTGAGCGGCTCCACCAGTTCAAGATAGGCTGTCTCCTCGAACGCTGCGCCGGTACCGCGTTCTACAATAAGCCACAAGGCCGGATCGGGCTGGGTCAGCCAGAAGGAGTAGGTCGCCCTGAACATCTTGTAGAGCAGCAGATCGAAAGCCGGCGTGGACAGATTGATATTCTTTTCCATAACGGCGCGGATGATTCTTTTCAGGTAAGATGAGCATTTTTTAAACAGAATCGATTCCACGTCGGCAATTTCCATCAGGGAATCAATGAAGCCCGGAAACAAAGACAGGTTTCTTTCCAGGAATTCATTGCTCTGCATGATAATCGCATCTGCATAATCGAAAAGATAATGAATCGCGCTGTCTTTTGCGTCATCGGACGCGGAGGATTTCAAGACATCAAAATAAATCGTGAGCAGAATGGATAAAGCGGACAGGCCCTCCGGGTGCTTGTTATAAATATAAAAATCACCGATGGAGATCGACTTGAGTTCTTTCAGAACATAGTCCCAGTTTACGTAAGGATGGTTAAGCTCCGTCAGCATTTCACGGGTTTTTTTCTGCAGGCCATAGTGGTCACGGACAATCTGCAGGAGCGGCGCATACCGCTCGGGAATCCTTACATCCGTGGCCGTCCGTTCCAGATTGACCTTCAGCGCTGACGAAACCCAGGTATCACCCTTTTCGACGGGCTTTGATTTTGTCGCCATATGAAACAGTCCTTCATCTGGAAGATTAACCAGAATTCCGGCAGGATTACAAGGCCGTAATTCCGATCCTCCATCGGGCGCAAAAAGCCGTTTCAGGAATGCTGACCTTTCCTTTTTTCGGAAAATTTCTCAAGAAGCACGACAATCAGCTGAATCATACAGGCAACACTGAAGGATATGACTATCGTCAATCCGTATGTCAATAGAGCTTCATTCCATCCGTTCATGTCAGATCTCCTTCGTTATTTCGCCAGAAGGCTGCAGAAAATACCGGCGATAATCGCCGTGGTGATGACACCGCTTACATTGGCGCCCAAAGCTTCCGGCAGAATAATGGCCGATTTATTGACCTTGGTGACCACCTTCTGTGCCACTTTGGCCGTGGTCGGCACACAGCTCACACCGGCAATGCCGATAGCTGGATTAAATTTACCGCGTGTAATAAAATAGAGGATATACCCTGCAAGAATCCCGCCGATGCCCGAAATCAGCAGCGACAGAACACCCAGAAGCAGGAGAGGCAGAACTTTCGGGTCCATGATCGTGTTCACATCGCACAGAACGCCAAGCATCAATCCCAGAAACATCGTGGATGCATAAAGGATCGGCCCCTGAAGCAACTCAATGAATTCTTTAATGCCGGATTCCCGGATCACCACTCCGAAAAAGAGAGAAAAGATCAGCGGTGCGGCCACCGGAAGCAGAAATGAGAGGAAAACGCAGGCAACCACGGCAAAAAGCATCTTTTCCCCGGAAGTAATATTTCTTTTCTTTTTGGCTGGTGAGGGTTTGATCGCCAGCAGTTTTTTCGGCACTAAAAGCCTTATAAGATAAGGGTAGCCGCCATAGGCAAACCCCAGGTAAAGATAAGCGATGACAGCAATGGGAACAAAGAGTTCCGGAGCCAGCCGAAGCGAAGTAAACAACACCATGGGGCCATCGGCGCCTCCGACAATGGCAATCGCCGCTGCCTGCTGTGGCGTGTAGCCGAAGAGCTGCGCAATCGGAAAGGTAATGATGGTCCCAAGTTCGGCCAAAACGGCAATAAACATGCTCTGGAAAGGCCTGGCCATTACATAGCCCACGTCCAGAAGCGCTCCGATGCCCATGAAAACCAGGCAGGCAATCAGACCGTTGCTGAAGGTAAACGTATAGATCGGCTGCAGCCAGTCAATCTGTAAAACCGTCATAACCTCCGCCGCGTTTTTCACTGCGTCTGCCGTCGCCCCCGCCTGCGCTTCGACAAACAGCGTACCGGTACCGCCATGGAGTTTGAGGGGGTCAAAAAACATGAGGGCCGCGTTGACCGTTGCCATGCCCAATCCCATGGGAATCATGAGCAGTGCCTCGAGATACCCCTTTTTGCCCATGTAGACCAGCAAGAGGCCAAGCCCGATCAGACCGATTCTGGCAATGGCCATTTTGGGATCTTGTGAGAACGATTGAATTAAGGTTGTAACACCCTGAAATATATTGGCAAGAGCATCCCACGTCATTGATTATTCTCCTTATAATATTAGGGATATAATTCGACATTCCCCGTTCGATTAAATTTTCCGCTGATAGCATATTGTTTTTTGTGAAGTCAAACGTTCTTTTTCATCCTTCGATATCCGGACAATAAACATTTTCACTTCTTATTATGTTGACAAAAGAAACCCCTTGCCAATATAAAGCACAAAAGCGTGAGGCAATTATGTAACGTTTGTTATATAATTCCCCGGCAAGAAAAGTCAAGAACGAAAAAGCAAAACGATGCCACACACAAAGGAGCCGGGCCGACATGCTTTTTTCACAGGCAGAATATCAGAAAGGATTAATGAATTAATGTCATATCAGAGTGTTGCAGATGTTGAAACGAGGCTGACGAAGGCCGGATACATCCCTTCGCGGGAAATCGCCACGGTTATATTTCTTGCGCAGGCAACGCAGAAACCTGTATTGATCGAAGGGCCGGCGGGTGTCGGCAAGACGGAGCTGGCCAAGGCGGTTGCCCGCAGTCTGGGTCGGGAGCTGATCCGTCTGCAATGCTATGAAGGTCTGGACGAGGCCAAGGCACTTTATGAATGGGAGTATGCCAAGCAGCTGCTCTACACCCAGATGGTCAAGGACAAAATCAACGATATCATCGGAACTACGGCAACCCTGACCGAGGCGGTGGATCACATTGCGGCGCAGGAAGACGCGTTTTTTTCCGATCGGTTTATCCAGCCCCGCCCGCTTCTGCAGGCCATCAGTTCCGACCTTCCGGTGGTGCTGCTGCTGGACGAAGTCGATAAATCCGATCCGGAATTTGAAGCCTTTCTGCTGGAGCTGCTTTCCGACTTTCAGGTTTCCATTCCCGAACTGGGAACGCGCAAAGCTATCCGGATTCCCTTCGTCCTTTTGACCTCCAACAATTACCGGGATATGAGCGATGCCCTGAAACGACGCTGTGTTCATCTGTATATTGATTACCCGGAGCGGGACACGGAAATTGCCATTGTCCGTCTGAAAATCCCGGACATTGAAGAAAAACTCTGTTCCACGCTCGTGGACGCCATTCGCAAAATCCGCACGCTTGATCTGAAAAAAAGCCCCAGCATTTCGGAGACCCTCGACTGGGCGCAATCCCTTTTGGCCCTGCAGATCCATGAATTGAGTCCCGAAGTGGTCTCCGAAACACTCAACGTCATCTGCAAATACCAGTCGGACATGGAAAAAGTCCGCAAAAATTTAGATCGGGTGGTGATCTGAAGGACCCGGACCGGCTGGCGTCCCTCATCCCGCGAAAATTCTGTCGTGGTGTCTTATGGTCAACCTTATTTCGCAATTTGTTTCCTGCTGCCGGGCGGCAGGTCTTCGGGTTTCCACCTCGGAGGTGCTTGACAGTCTACGACAGCTGCAGCTGATCGATCCGACGGACGAGATGCAATTCCGGTCGCTGCTTCGCGCCAATTTCGCCAAAAGCATTCGAGATCTTCAGCATTTTGACCGCCTCTATCACCTGTTCTTTCACGAAATGCGCGTCGATACGGGCGATATGCGCCGGGCCGCAGATCAGACACAGCAGATCCGGAAAGCGGCGGACATCTTAAGAGAACAGCCACACGACAACCTCGTTTACGAAGCAGTGGTGGACTTCCTGGGCGGTAATCCCATGAAACTGCTTGCAGAAATGCGCCGTATTCACATGGAATCAGACGACCAGACAGCACCCACCCGTTTTAATTTCGGCCCGCTGGCCAGCCGGTTCAATGTCCTGAAGCAGATCAACACGGCAGCAACGGCGGCCTCCCTGCTCATAGAAGAAAACTACCTGAAAATGGATCCCGCGGCCCTGCAGAATCTGTCCTCTCATTTCCAGGAACGGCTGGATGCCGCCCGTTCCATCCTGATGTACGAGCCCCGGCCCGGAGATACCGGTACACGGAAGGTAAAAACCTACGAGCAGCGGCTAAAGGATCTGGGAGAAAAAGCATTCTCGTCCTTCACCCGCCGGGAAGTCGAGGAAATGCGGGAAGCCATCGACAAGCTGGTCCGCAAGCTGAAAAACATTGTCAGCCGCCGCTATGCCGTGCGGGACCGGGGAAATCTGGATGTCAAAAAAACCCTCCGGGCTTCCGCCAAATACAATGGCGTGCCCCTGGATATCAAATACCATCGGAAAACCATGCGAAAAAGCCGGATCGTGACGCTGTGCGACGTCTCCGGCTCCGTCTGGGCCGCGGCCCGCTTTATGCTCAATCTTCTCTATTCCCTCCAGGATTGCTTCGACCGGGTCAACAGTTTTGTCTTCATTGACCAGCTGACAGATGTCACCGCTGTTTTCGACGAACACGAAATTGACGAGGCCGTCCGTATTGTCATGGGGGAAGCGGACGTTCATTATGAAGCGCCGACGGATTATGGGGAGACCTTTCGCCATTTTAAAAGAAACTACATGGAACTGCTAACCAAGAAAACAACCCTCATCATCGTCGGAGACGGCCGCTCCAACTACATGAACCCTGAAGATGCGATCCTGGGCGAGATGCGCGATCGATGCCGGCGGGTCATCTGGCTCAACCCGGAACCGGAGAACCTGTGGGGCACGGGCGACAGTGAAATCAAGACCTACACCCATCATTGCCACGAAGTCCGCCCCTGCCGGAACGTCAACCAGCTGGTCACCTTTATTGAGGAGCTGGTCTTGTAGCCAAACGATCAGAAACCGTTTAAGGACAACACGAAGCCATATGAAAAAGACAGAAACAGAAAACTTTAAAACCTCAAAAAACCCGGCGGGAGCATTTGCCTCCCAATACGTCGCAAGCCGTCTGGATCTGCAGACGGGACAGGAATTTCCCATGGACATCTGGCAGAAGATGGGCAAGGCCGGCCTTTTTAAAATCGGTATCGACCGGATGTACGGAGGCGATGGCGGCGGATATATCGATCTTTTGAAAGCGGGAGAGTCGTTCGTGAGAAACGGCTACAATCTCGGTCTGGCCTTATCCTGGCTCTACCAGCAAATCATTGCCCATTACATCCTCCGGATTTTCGGAACGCGCGAGCAGCAAAGTCAGTATCTGCTTGCCGCGGCAGCGGGGAAAATCACTCTGTCTTTCGCCGTGTCCGAACCTGGCCGGGGAGCCCACCCAAAGCAGCTGGCGACAACGGCCAGAAAGCAGGGCAGCGTTTATATCTTAAACGGAGAGAAAACCTATCTCACCAATGGCCCCATCGCAGGAGTCTTTATTGTCCTTGCCATAACCGACGACACAACGCCGCAGAAGGGTTTTACAGCCTTTATCGTGCCTCGCACAACAGAAGGCGTCACGGTCACACAGGCAATGGCATTGAATTTTCTAAAACCATCCCCGCACGGTGGTCTTAAGCTGGAAAACTGCCGGATCGGACGGAAGTCTGTTTTAGGAAAGGAAGGAAAAGCGTGGCAGGACATGGTCGTCCCCATGGGGGAGATAGAAGATGTTGTCATGATGGGCCCTGCGCTGGGAGGCGCAGCCGCGTTGCTGTCTCTCCTGGTCTCCGCTATCCGTGAGCGTCCGTCTGAAACAGACATCACGCTGCAAGGTGAGTTGGGAGCCCTGCATGCGATTTTACAGACCATGCGGATCATTGCCTACGAGGCGGCAGGCAGGCTGGACCGGAACAACGCTTCACCGGTGCCGCTGATGATCACTTTTGCGAGAACCGCAACCGAATTTCACGAACGCATTACGCAGATAGCCGAACGCCGGGGAATTACCGGATCCTTCGAATATACTTATCTTCACAGGGATTTGGAATCCATGCTGGCGCTGAAGAAAGGCCTGATGCAGATCCGGCAGAAAAAAATCGGCAGCGCGCTTTTGAAAACATAAAACCGGTGTGTCTATTTCCCCAAGGTGTATTGATTCATCACTTTCAGATTTGTGATCATGAACTGCCTCACCATTTCCGCAGTTTCTTCCACCGATAGGTCCTTGAAAGCCGCATAAGGAATTTCTTCAAATATTTTGATGTACAATTTTTGCACACCGGTAAAATTGATGGTGTATTTGGGCAGCGCTTTGCTCGTTCCGCTGATCACAATGGGTAGAATGGGCACTTTCTTTTTGTGTGCCAGCTGGAAGGCGCCGAGCTTGAAGGTCTTGATCTCACCATCCGGAGAACGGGTCCCTTCCGGAAACATAAAAATGGTGCTCCCCTCATCCAGATGCACTTCACATTCCTTCAGCATCTGAGCAATGCTCTCCCTGTCGCCGCGCTTCAGTTTGACATAACGATTCAGAACCATGTTCCAGCCGATCAGCGGGAAACGGAACATTTCGATTTTGGAGACCCATTTGAAATGAAAAAACAGACGAAAGGCAATCAGGATATCCAGCTGAGACTGATGATTCGAAACCACCATATACGCAACATCTTTACGGACATTTTCACGTCCTTCGATTCGCACCTTCCAGGCGGGCAGCATCCAAGAATAAAGAGAAGCCCAAAAGCAGGTAAACAGGTGGAGGAACCTCAGGCGGCGGTCAAAAGGATAGGTCACCAGACGGATCGTCAGGGCGATTAAATAAAGGGGGATCGAAGTTAAAACCACAACGATAAAAAAGGTGTATGTAACCAAACGACCTATCATATCAAATCCGTCTATCCATCCTTTTCATGGTAAGAATGATCTAAAAAACCGGGCGAAGTATAAAAAAAAGCTATTTGTGTGTCAATAATAAACATAAACATCATAAACATAAATACATCCTCGTAAAAAATCAATTTCCCAATAAATATACAACGGTTGCTGTATACAGCAAAACCTTCGGATTTTTTGATGATGAATATGCTTGACACCGGCCGGTGATCGAAATATAAATCTACCATCTGCTGCACCAGTTAGTATCGAAGAAGACAGAACGGCGTCGTGTTCAACCACATGACGGGATAATCCCCTGTTCGCCTGGAGCGGAAGTTCTGATCGCATCATTTTGCACCACCAATAGATTGAACGGCATAAGGCCAAACGCATGAGTATTCTATTTGAAGCAGCAAAAATAAAAAATTTAACCATGCGCAACCGGTTTGTCCGGTCCGCCACCTATGACGGCATGTCCGATCTCAGCGGCCAGGTTACCGAAAGCCAGCTGAAACTGATTTCCGACCTTGCCGAAGGAGGCGTCGGATTGATTATTTCCGGAATCATGTACGTTCATCCATCCGGTCAGATCTCATCTTTCATGAATTCAATTGCCGAGGACAAGCTGGTTCAAGGTCTGCGGAAACTTACCGCGAAAGCTCATGAGCACGGAGCAAAAATGGCCGCGCAAATTTATCACGGCGGCCGTGAAGCCCGATTTGTAAAAACCAGAAAGCAGCTTCCCGTTGCGCCATCCGTCATTGCGGATGATCCACACTACCGCGGAAGCTATCGTGAAATAACGGAAGAAGAAATCGGGGAAATTCTTGATGCGTTTGGCCAGGCGGCCCGCAGGGCAAGGGAAGCCGGTTTTGACGCTGTTCAGGTTCACGGGGCCCACGGGTATCTGTTCAGCCAATTTCTTTCACCCTTTACAAACCAAAGGACCGACCGGTGGGGCGGCATCCTCTCGAACCGACTGCGCCTGCATCGGGAAACGTACCGGAAAATCCGAAACGCGGTTGGAGAAGATTACCCTGTTTTAATCAAGCTGGGGGTTGAAGACGGATTCGCGGGTGGATTGACCCTGGCCGAAGGAACGCAGGCATGCCGGCTGCTGGCTGAAACCGGCTATGACGCAATTGAAGTCAGCTCCGGTGTGCGCGGTGAAAAATATGAGGGTACGGAGTATAAAACAAAAATCAACAAACCGTCACGGGAAGGTTATTTTCGCCTCCCGGCAAGAGAAATCAAAAAAAATGCCAAAGTTCCGGTGATTGCCGTGGGCGGCCTGAAGACGATTGACATGATGGAGGACATGATCCGGAACCGGGAGGCTGACTTTATTGCGCTGTGTCGCCCGTTGATTACGGAACCGGGATTAATTCGCAAATGGGAGCAGGATCCGAAGAAAATACCGCGCTGTGTTCACTGCAATCAATGCCTCGAAGAGCTGCATCACGGATTCCCGCTGCACTGCGTCACCTTTAGGGGGAAAAGGCTGTAGGCTGTTAGACTGTAGAATATAGGCTGTTAGACTGTTAGGGAAAACATAAAAATACTGAAAGGAGAAAAGAAGATGGAATACAAAAACATTATGGTATCAACGAAAGACTTTGTGACGACGATTGTTTTGAATCGTCCGCCGATGAACTCCGTGAACCTGGGAATCCGGGAGGAGCTTTTCAACGCGGTAAACGAAATTGAAACAAGCCGGGAAACCCGCGCAGTCATCATCACGGGAGCAGGCGAAAAGGGTTTTTCCGCGGGCATGGATGTATCCGATATCGCCAACATCACCAAGGGACCGGATGGAAACCAGATCATGAACGCAATCGCGAACTCGACAAAGCCATTCATCGCGGCCATCAACGGCCACGCGCTCGGCGGCGGCTGCGAAACAGCTTTGGCCTGCCATTTCCGGCTAATGACAGATAACCCCAAAGCGATGATCGGCCTACCCGAAATCAATCTGGGAATCACCCCCGGTTGGGGTGGTATTCACCGGATGCCACGGGTTGTAGGAAAATCCAGGGCGCTGGATATTATTCTTTTCAGCAAGAGACTATCCGCACAGGAGGCACTGGCAGTCGGTCTTGTGGATAAAGTTGTCCCGGCGGCTGATTTGATGAAAGAAGCGGAAGCTTTCGCAACGGCTCTTGCCAAACGTCCACCCCTGGCCGTTGCCGCGGTGCTCAGCGGAATGAATACGGGGCTGGAAAAAGGAATTGAAGAGGGGCTGCGGAAAGACAGTGAATGGGCCCCAAAAATTATTTCCAGCAAAGATGCCATGGAAGGAATGACGGCTTTCCTGGAAAAGCGCGAACCGCTCTTTAAAGGGGAGTAAAATAATCTGTCCGTTCCATTATGAAAAGGCAGCGCCGGTTCCGGCTGCTGCCTTTTTTGATTGGCTGCTGTCATTTTTTATTGATCCACTTAATTTGAAACTCGATTTCTTCATTTTTTCCTTCACGCTCATGCTCGACGTTAAAGAAAGCGGAAGACGGCACGGAGATTCTCTCCCCGGCAATCATGATTGCAAACCGCCTGCCGTTCTCCAGCGCGTCTGCCAGACGGCGAAGCTTGGCAACAAATTCAGCAGTCGGGTATGTTTTTTCCAGATCTCTTGTTTTCTTTTTCATAAATACCTCCTTTTGCTTCTGTAATATCCTCAAAAAATTTGATGTGTCAAGGGCCAGACCACCATCATATTGAACCGGAAAGGATAGCCGGGTAAATTTTTTCCGGATATTTTAAAAAACCAGCCAACCATAACTATTCGAAATATCTTCAAATATAAAAGTATAGCCAAGAAAAGGGAATATTTTATGGATTTTGCCGAAAAAAATTGCTAAAAGGTTTCTTCAGAAGTTCCGCAGTTTTTCGTTTTTTTATTGTCATAAAAAAATTCAATACAGGAGGAATAATCAGAGAGATTTAATTACACAAAGGACAAGCGGTACATTGTTTGCTTCATTCATATCGTCTTAACCAAACTTAGGAGGGAAGTTAAAATGGCTGAAGGAGTATACGCATCAAAACCGTGGTTGAAGTCTTACGACAAAGGTGTTCCTGAGAAAATCCAATACGAGGAAATTTGCATGCCGGACATTCTGGACAGGTCGGCTGCAAAATACCCTGACCGCATGGCGCTGAATTTCCAGGGCTACACCTTGACCTACAAAGAATTGAAAGACATGGTGGACCGCTTTGCAACCTACCTTGCCGGCGCAGGCATCAAAAAAGGAGATGCGGTTGCCATTATTCTACCGAACCTCATTCCCTGTGTGGCAGCCTATTACGCGATTCATAGGCTGGGCGCCATCGTGGTGTTAAATAACCCGCTTTATTCCGACCGCGAACTCGAACATCAGCTCAACGATTCCGGATCAAAACTCATTGTTACTGTCGACCTTCTGGCCAACCGGATGATCGACTTAAGACCCAAGACACAGGTGAAGCAGATCATTCTCACGTCCATCGGAGACTATCTGCCATTTCCCGTCAATCTTCTTTTCCCGCTCGTCGGCAAAAAGAAAGGTCTGCTGCCGTCAAAGCCCATGAAACCGGCGAACGACGTTTTTAAATGGAAGGACTGCATTGCCAAATCAAAACCCAATCCACCCAAGGCAAAACTGACCTTTGACGACGTGGCCATGTACCAGTACACCGGTGGGACTACAGGCGTTTCCAAGGGAGTTATTCTGACTCACGGCAACATCAGCAAGCAGGTACAGCAGATCAGCTCCTGGTTTCCGAAGTTTCACGGTTCCTACAACATCAATCTGGGCGCCCTGCCTTTCTTCCATGTGTTCGGCATGTCCTGCGCGATGAACTTTTCTGTTTATCAGGCCTGGGGAGATCTCCTGATCCCCAAACCCCAACCGGAACCCCTTTTGGACGCTATCAGAAAATTCAAACCAAATTTTGGAGCGCTGGTTCCGACCATGTTTATCGGCATGCTGAACCATCCGAACATGAAAAACACGGATATGACTTGCTTCAAGGGTTTTTTCTCCGGCAGCGCCCCCCTGCCCGTGGAAGTGATCCATGATTTCGAAAAAACGGCAGGATCGGTCATCTGCGAAGGATTCGGTATGACGGAAACCACTCCCGTAACCCATACCAATCCCTTCGAAGGCGTCCGTAAAATCGGTAGCATCGGTCTGCCCGTTTCAGATACCGAGTGCCGGATTGTCGATCTGGATAAGGGTGAAGTAGATATGCCCATCGGAGAACCGGGCGAGCTGATTATCCGGGGTCCACAGGTCACCAAGGGCTACCTGAACAAACCTGAAGAAACAGCCGGTCTTCTGCGCGACGGCTGGTGCTATACGGGCGACATTGCCACAATGGATCAGGATGGATATTTCTACATTGTCGACCGGAAGAAAGATATGATCATTACAGGCGGCTATAATGTTTATCCGCGGGATGTCGATGAAGTTTACTACGAGCATCCCAAAGTCATGGAAGCCTGCTGTATCGGCATCCCTGATGCAAAGCGCGGCGAAAATATCAAACTGTTTGTTGTTCTGAAAGAAGGCGAAACCGCAACGGCCGAAGAACTCATTGAATACGGCAAAACAAAACTGGCCACCTACAAACTTCCGTCGGAAATTGAATTCCGTAAGGAATTGCCAAAATCAACGGTCGGCAAGATTCTGCGCAAGGAACTGCGGTCGGAAGAACTCGCTAAAAGAAAGAAATAGAACCTGACAGATGCGTAAAAAAGGCCGGTGTTCCCGCTGATACGGACACCGGCCTTTGTATTACAAATATGCAGGAAACATCAAATAGCGGGAAGACTTCAGGTTTTCTATTTTACGGAAACCACCGGACAGGGCGATTCCAGGATGATATACTGTGCGTTTGATCCGAAAAAGAGCTTTCCAACTTTGGATTTCTTCTCAATGCCAATAATAATTTCATCCATTTTATGGTCTTTCGCAAAGTCCACAATATCTTCGCCAGGTGTCAGCCCGCGGACCAGAACATGCGTTTCACAGGCAATGCCCTCGGTCTTCATGGTTTCTTTGACGTAATCCAGCTGTTTTTCTATTTTATCCAGATCCGGCCGTTCTTTTTCGGACACACGTTCCATGGAGCTCGCAACATACAAGGTAGCATTAAATGCTTTAGCGTGCTTCCGGGCCACTTCTAGAACCGCTTTGTCAACATCCAGTCCACCGACATACGCAACTAATATTTTCATCATTTTCTCCTGCCTTCAAACATTGAAGTTGATAAAATGCAAAAATCCATAAACGGCTTCCTTTTTATTATAAAAAAACCCTCCTTTGATGTCAATTGGTTTATCATCAACAAATTACCTCTTGAGACATTTATCGAATTATCTTGACACGCATTCATCGGGATCCTATAGTTTTTTATATAAAAATAGAATTTTACAGTGTTTCCCGAAAGGAATGTAGACGGATGAACATTGTTGTCTTAAACGGAAGCCCCAAGGGTGATCTCAGCATTACTCTCCAGTATATCCGCTACGCGGCAAAAAAATATCCAAATTCTTCCTTTCAATATTTTCCGGTGGCCCAGAACATCAAGAAACTTGAAAAAAACGAGGCGGCCTTTCGGGAAATAACAGACGCCGTGAAAAAAGCGGATGCCGTGATCTGGTCATTCCCTCTTTACTTTTTGTTGGTCTGTTCCCAGTACAAGCGTTTTATCGAACTCATCTTTGAAAGAAAACAGGAAGATGCATTTATTGGGAAATATGCCGTCTCTGTCTCCACATCCGTTCATTTTTTTGATCACACTGCGCATAACTATATTCACGGCATCTGTGATGATCTGCAAATGCATTATGCGGGCGGATATTCGGCAGCCATGTATGACTTGATGAAAAAACCGGAAAGAGCCCGCTGGCTGGCTTTTACCGAAAATTTCCTTGATGCAGTATCCCGTCGCATTACCACGCCGCTCGTCTATCCACCAATTCCCGTAAACAGTTTCATTTATCAACCGGGTCATCCCCATAGCACAGTGGACACCACGGGCAGGCGGATTCTGATCATGAAAGACGGACAGCCTCCTACCGGCAATATCGACGCCATGGTGCAGTTTTTTGCCGGGAACTTCCGTGAAAACGTCGAGATCGTTAACCTGATGGATATCGACATCAAGGGAGGATGCCTCGGATGCTGCAAGTGCGGCATTAATAATATCTGTGATTATCAGGGCAAAGACGGGTATATTGATTTCTTCAATACAAAAGTCAAGCAGGCGGACATTGTTGTGTTCGCTGGCGCCATTCATGACCGTTACCTCTCCGCCCGGTGGAAAATGTTTTTCGACCGGTCTTTCTTCAATACACACATGCCTGCATTTAATGGAAAGCAGATTGCGTTTCTGATTTCAGGACCATTGAGTCAAAACGACAATCTTCGCCAGATCCTCACATCCTATGGAGAATTTCAGGAAGCCAATCTTGCGGGTATCATCACCGACGAAGCGGGCGAGAACCAACAGATTGATCTGCTGCTGTCTGAATTGGCAGGATCACTGGTGCGTCTGGCCGGCATGGGCTTTGTTATGCCCATAACCTTTAACGGTGTTGGCGGAAGAAAAATTTTTCGTGATGAAGTTTATGGTCCCCTGCGTTTTGTTTTTCAGGCGGATCACCATTATTATAAAAGCCACGGCTTTTACGACTTCCCCCAGAAAAACTTCAAAGTAAGACGTCTAAATCTGATCATGACACTGCTCACGAAGATTCCTCCCTTCCGCAGAAAATTTTTAAAGATTCTCAAGGAGCAGATGGTAAAACCCGTCAAATATGTCGCGGAAAACAGATAATCTTGCCAATTGAAACCATGAGTTCGTCTGGTTGAATTGCGGTACAGGCGCATAGGCTTCAAAGAATTCATAAAAAAATCACAGTATCTGAATATCATAAAAGGGTAACGAAAAAGATATGAGCCGACCTGTAAAAATGGTTTTCCTGGACGCCGCTACCGTGGGCAACGTGAGCAATATGGCGGAAATCTCATCCCTCGGAGATTATGTAAGCTATGAATCAACCGACCCGGCCCTCCGGGTCGAGCGCATTAGAAGACATAACGTGGTCATCACCAATAAGGCCGTTATCGACCACGATATAATGGAAGCCTGTCCGGAGCTGGAATTGATCTGTGTAACCGCAACCGGCATGAACAATGTCGATCTGGACTGCGCTGCCCAAAAAGGGATCACCGTAAAAAATGTCGCGGGCTATTCCACTGAATCCGTTGTGCAATGCACTTTTGCCATGCTGTTCTACTTGTTGCATTCCAGCCGCTATTATGATGATTTCGTCAAGTCGGGGCAATATTCGGCAAGCCATATGTTCACGCATATTTCCCGCGAATTTTGGGAGCTCAATGACAAGAACTTCGGCATTATCGGTATGGGCACGATCGGCAGGCGGGTGGCCGATGTCGCTTCAGCCTTTGGCGTAAAGGTTTTCTATTACTCAACATCAGGGAATAATCTGAAGGGGAAGGGTTACCAGCATCTTCCCCTGGAAGAATTACTGTGCAGGGCTGATGTTGTATCCATTCACTGCCCCCTGAACAACAGGACAAGAAATCTTCTCACCGAAGAAAAACTGCGGCTTATGAAACCCTCTGCCTATCTTCTGAACATGGGAAGAGGCGGCATTGTGGAAGAATCGGCCCTGGCACGGGCAATTGACGAAAGCTGGATTGCAGGAGCGGGGCTGGACGTTCTTACTTCCGAACCCATTGCACACAATAGCCCCCTTTTAAAAGTTCGCCGAAAGGAAAGATTATTTATTACTCCCCATATTGCCTGGGCCAGTAAAGAAGCCCGACACCGTCTGATCACCCGCACGGCGGAAAATATCAAAAATTATTTTCATCTGTAAAAACAGGCAGACCGGCCAAAACATTCCGAAAAACATCTTTGCCGGCATTATCCGATGCTCTGACGAGGATCTCCCCGGCTGATCATGGTAGATGATGGTCTGCGTAAGGGCATTTCTGGTTGTTCTTCACATACGCACAATCCCTGCCGCACGGCTCTATATGCACTGTCACTTCACTGTCCGCAACAGCCTTGATAATATCATGCTTCAGGGCAGAGGTGATCTGATGGGCCTGCTTGACGGATATGTGCTCGGGCATCACCAGGTGGATGTCCACAAACTGTTTGCGGCCGGCCGATCTCGTTCTTATATTTTTAAAATCGCAGTACCGGTCATGGTGAAAAGCCAGCGCCTTGATAACGTCCATCTGACTGGTTTCGCCAATGGACGCGTCCAGAAGTTTCATATAGGCTTCCTTTAGAAGCCGTACGGACGGCACGGTAATCAACGCGCTGACGAGCAATGTCGCCACGGGATCAACATATTGCGCCAATGTCAAAAATCCATAATGATGGAGAATCATCACGAGGGCAAAGGCCAGGGTGATGGATAGAGAGATGTAGCCTTCCAGGCGAAAATGCAGCCCCTCGGCTTTGAGGGCCGGTGAGGCATGCTTTTCACCAAGTTTCATAATGAAGTGAGAACCCCAGAAATTAATGATGACACCCATAAAACTGGTGCTCAGGCCGATGACAGGTGAATGCATTCCTTCGCTGGGGTGGACAAGATTCAGAATGGCCTGAACAGACATCGCCAGCGCCAGACCGATCAGCACCACGCCTTCTATGGCTTCGGTGACATTTTCAACCTTACCGTAGCCATAATTGTGAAGAAGGTCGGCAGGCTTATTCGACATTTTGATCGCGTAATAAAGGATGCCGGATACGCACAACGCAACAGCGGATATTCCGAGATCAGCTGCAACGGCAAGCGAATTGACGATGAACAATGTAATGGCTTTGATAATAAAAAGAATTACATTGCAAATCAGACTGACCCGGACCGCAACCATCATGCCATCATCTTTTTTCATGATTTTTTTATACAACGATTTTCTGATTTAGACAAATACAAATAAGCGTTTGACCAGTGAGATATTCATTTTCTGGAAAAGAAGGGGGTCATTCATTTATGAAGGTACCCTGCAGAAAAAAACATATTCATGGTGATCTTTTATTCGGCCAGAATGTAGGCGAACATCAGCGGCACAACAATCGTCGCATCGCTTTCAATAATGAAGCGGGGTGTGTCAATAGACAGTTTATCCCAGGTAATTTTTTCGTTTGGAACCGCTCCGCTATAGGAACCGTATGAAGTTGTACTGTCGGAAATCTGGCAGAAATACGACCATAAACGGCAGTTTTCCATCTGCATATCCTGACGGATAAGAGGCACAACACTGATGGCAAAATCTCCGGACACCCCTCCGGCAATCTGCAAGAAACCAACGCCATGGTCACGGGATGTCTCCAGATACCATTCGATCAGGGCATCCATGGTTTCAAGCCCGGACTTGACAACCGCTGCGTTTTTGATTTTTCCTTTCCGAAGAGTGGACACAAAGACATTCCCCAGCGTGGAATCTTCCCATCCGGGAACAAATACCGGAATGTTTTTTTCACAGGCAGCAATGATCCATGAATCTTTTTCATCAATCTCATAGTCCTCTTTTAAGACACCACTCTGAATCAACTGAAAGATAAACTCATAAGGGAAATACCTTTTGTTTTCCTTTTCCGCACGCTCCCAGAGCGTAAACAGTCTGTTTTCAACCTTCCGCATGGCCTCTTCTTCCGGAATGCAGGTGTCGGTGACCCGGTTCAACTTTCTTTTGAGTAAATCTGCTTCATCCTGCGGTGTAAGATCACGGTAATTGGAAATACGGTAATAGTGGCGATGAGCAATCAGGTTGAACACATCTTCTTCAAGGTTGGCTCCCGTGCAGGAAATGGCATGCACTTTGTCCTGTCTGATCATTTCAGCCAGGGTAATTCCTATCTCTGCCGTACTCATGGCACCACCCATGGCCACCATCATCCTCCCTCCCTGATGAAGATGTTGGATGTAGGCTTCGGAGGCGTCAGCCAATACAGCGGCGTTAAAATGCCGAAAATTTTTCTTGATGAATTCCTTAACCGATTGGAAACTTGAGGACATTTGCCTATTCATTCAAAAACTCCCGAAATTCATTTTTAAAAATCATTCTATGACTTCATGCCGGCATGATTCTCTTTTTACACTTCTGGACAATATATCTGTAAAAATATTTGCCCAGGACCAGGAAGCAGCGCAGGGAAATGGACGTCTAGAGGCGGCGCAATCCGAATTAATTTCCAGACTTTATGGGAATCTTTTCTAAAGAATTCCCCTGACCGAACACGCGGGGAATCTTTTTGCAAAAGCGTTCTCCTTCTCCGCATTTTTTTATTTTGATTTGCCGTTAATGAAAAACGACGAATTGCTTCAGGTGATAGCCAAAAAATTCTATAATTGATTAACTCAATGTTATTATTTTTTAACACAGAAAGCATGAAATTGCAACCCCGCGTCAGCACAAAGGAAACGGGTGAACAACCCTCGCCAACTTCGGATAAGCCGAATCCAGACATTCAGGAAATATTGCGGATTGCAGAACCACGGACATCGGATCAAATCAATCATGATGATATTATTCCACAATATTTAGATTTCCAAAAAAAGGGAAACGCGTTACAATAATTGTATAATTTAGCGTAATCTATCACATCAACATGAAGGGTAAAAAAAGTATGACAGGATCGGATGTTTTAGTAGTTGTGCCGCACGGTGGCGTTGTGATTCCGCCGGAGATCTCCCTGGAAGATCTGACCGATGACTTTACCTCTCTTTTGAAAAACGTTGATTGGTTCACGCAGTGGCTCTATGATTTCCGCGATATTCTCTCCAACCGGCAACTGGTGTTTCCATACTGCAGCATTCTGCTCGATGTAAACCGTGATCCCGCGGAACTCGACGAGTGTGTACCTGTTAAAGATGTGTTTGGCCGCCCGATCTACCGCAGCGCCTATGAACCTTCCGCTTCGATGCGGGCGGCATGGTCGGACAAATATCTCAAGCCCTTCCACCGCAGCATCGAGGAAAATATTTCCGCCGGCGCAGGGTTGATCTTTGATGGACATTCCACGGTCACCGCCCGAGGCGTCGCTGACAACCAGATCGACCTGATGAATTTCCAACACACGAACCGCGATGAAAAGCCGCTTTACTACTGCCCGGACGTCATTGTGGAAACCTATGCCGCCGAGCTTCGCAAACAACTGCCCGACGTCCAGGTCACCGTGAATGCATCGGAGTATGTCAACGTGCATGGGCACGTGTGTGCGGCTCATTCCGTAAACGCAATCAAAAGAATCGGCGCGCGCGCACCTGCGTTTATTCAGGAAACCAACGAACGCCTCTTCAAAAATGAAGACGGGACTCCCAATGTCGGACAGATCAACCGGCTGAGGCGTGCGTTTGCCGAATCGCTCACACGGACCATTCAGTCTTTACAGGAATCACAAAAAGTATCGATGATTGATCTGCATATTGGCAAACAGGTTTACGACTATGACTGCGGAGTGCAGGCACTCCTGAACGTGATGACCTATTACGGTGTCGAGGTCGATCGGGATGAGCTGATGCAGGTGCTGGGCACAACCGAGGAAGGGGGAACGCCTCCCCAGGCAATGATCGCCGCTGCCCAAAACTACGGGTTCGAGGTAAAAGCAGGAACGCAATGGTCGCTCAACCAGGTCAAGCAGTACGTCGACGCCGGGACACCGGTCATCGTTCTTTTACAGGCCTGGGCGGACCATTACATGACGCTCGACGACTGGCGACGCGACTGGGACAACGGACACTACGCGATTGTCATCGGCCTCAACAAAGATGTTTTGCTTTTTGAAGACCCCGCCACCATTCGGCGAACGTGGCTCCGGGAACGGGAATTCCTGGCCCGCTGGCACGACATTGACACAAAAACCTCCGAAAAATACGAGCATTTCGGAATGGTCCTTTTGGGGAAGCAACCTGCCAAGCTGTCCCTTGAACATATGGATTGATAAGCCGGAAAATGAATATCAAACCAGGAGACAGCAGATGCCCCTTCCATCCAAAACAAAACTAATCGAAGAGAATGCCTTATTAAACCAGCGAATCCGCGAGCTGGAAAAATCGGAGACGGAGCGCAAGAGGGCGGAAAAACTGCTCAGACAGAGTGAAGAAAAATACCGCCTTCTGGCAGACAATATATCCGAACACGTCTGGATCATGGATTTAAAGTTGAATATTACCTATATCAGCCCGTCTGTGGAAAAATTATATGGATACACGTCGGATGAAATCAAAAAGCTGAGCATGAAAACATTCTTCACAGTAGAATCCTATCAAAAAATTATCGAGGTATATTCAAGGAAACTTTCTCTGGCCACCGGAAATCCGCCAATGACGCCTTCAGAAGGACGCCAAGTCATGGAACTTGAAGCCTACCATAAGGATGGTCATAAATTGTGGACTGAGAATCGCGTAAGTTTCATCCGCGATGAGAACGGAAATCCTACATCCATTTTGGGAGAAACCAGAGACATCACCGACCGCAAATTGGCGCAGGAATTACTGAAAAAAAGTGAAGAAAGATACCGAACCATTCTTGAAGACATCCAGGAAGGCTATTTTGAAGTTGATCTCGCCGGTAATTTCACCTTCTTCAACGAAACCCTTTGCAGGGTCAGCGGGTACTCCAGGAAAGAATTGATGGGCATGAACAATCGTCAATACACGGACCAGGAGGAGCAGAAAAGAGTTTATGAGGCATATCATAAAGTATACACAACAGGAGAACCCCTCAGGGAATTAGTCTGGAGGATAAAAACAAAGGATGGTGTTACAAAATATATTCAAGGATCCATATCTCTGATTAAGGATCCAACAGGTCAACCAACCGGTTTCCGAGGAATTGCACGCGATATTACCGAGCGGAAAGAAACGGATGAGTTGCTGCAGGAAAATGAAAAACGCCTGTACGGAATCACCACGCACATCCCCGGAGTTGTATTCCGGTTCTATGCTATGGACAGCGGCGAATACGGCATAAGCTACGTTAGTGAACGAGTCTCGGATATCTTTGAAGTGCCGTTCGAAACAGAGTTGGATTCCCTTTTCCCGATATTCTTCTCTCATATCCATAAAGAAGATCTCGACAGATTTACGGCATCGGTCCAAATCGCGGTGAAAGAAAACGCTCCCTGGGACTTTGAAGGCCGATACATCAAACCATCGGGGAATATGTTCTGGTTTCGCGCCATGTCCACACCTACACGCCATGACGATCGAATTGTCTTTGATGGCATCCTGCTGGACATTACCGCGCGCAAGCAGGCAGAAGAGGCCCTGCGAGAAAGCGAGGGTCTCTACATACAATTGGTTGACACGATCCCCGACATTGTCGTCCGCACCGACCTCGTTGGCAGGATCCTTTTTGCAAACGACAATGTCATTAGAATAGGCGGCTACCGTATGGAAGAGGTGCAGGGACGCAATATCCTTGACTTCGTTTCACCTGAGGATCATGACAGGGTGACCCGGAACATCATACGGATCATGGAAGAAAAGAAACAGGGTCCATACGAATACCATCTCGTCACGAAAGACGGCAGCCGTATTCCTTACGAAATCATCAGTGGCATATTCCATGTCGAAGACGGCACCCCCTGCGGATTCGTTCATGTATGCCGCAACATCAGCCAGCGCAAGCAGGCCGAGCTGGAGAAGG
>MWDG01000040.1 GCA_002070455.1 Deltaproteobacteria bacterium ADurb.Bin151 | reverse complement strand
AGGCGTGACCTTCCTGCCTATCCTGGAAGCCCTTATAAGATTTATAAAAAAGAAAAAAACAATTTCAATGAATATTTGCTGAGTTTTGCACTGGAAAGCGGCACGTATAACATCGATGGTTTCTATGCGATTTATAATATTCCTGCAATTATTTCTGCATCTGGCTATGGCGAGCTAAAATTGGAAACAGAGATTAAACCAAATACCGTCAGTTACCTTGGGCATCTCGATATTACACTTCGTGAGAAGAAAGCTGAGACCGAAATAAGCGCCGGGAACGCAATACCTCATATGGATCAATCGATGTCCGGTTTTGCTTCAGGTACATTTGACATCGTTGTTGAAGATAAATATGATGAAGACATGAAATCTTTCATTTCTGAATATCCCGGATTACAGCAGATTAAAGTTGAAAAAACCATCCTTCCGGAATGGATAAGACCGGAAAACAGGAATAAACCATAGAAAAATCGATTTATTCTTTGACAGTTCCACACCGTCGGCATTTTCTTGCCCCGCGGAAAAGCTTTATTCCGCAATGAGCGCAGGAAAAAAGCTTTTCTTCGGCTTCGATAAAAGCTTCCGTGCCAATTTCCTTCCAAAGAGGGATTGCGCGCATAATATGTTTCTTTCCTTCCGGCACAGGAAAATTGTTAATGATATCACAGGGAAATTCAGCACATTGATGACAGCCGAGATAGCCCTTTTCTTTGGTACAGCTTTTTATGGCACAAACCGCGCAGTACCAGTAAACCAGATCAGAACGACACCCCCTGCAGTTGATCTTATCTGTCGTATCGCCGTATGCTGTTGCCAATTTCTCTTTTAAAGGTTCATCACCATCCGCCGTAGCGCAATATATTGCGCAAACACCGCAATAAAGACCGCAAGGGGAAATCAATTCCTGATTCATGATGTGTGCCTCCTAATTTTTTTCAAAAAATATTTCATTAACGTCATTTCGCCGCAACAGGTCTCTCAACCAGGCCGCCATGTCCGGTCCTTTGAAAAACGGCTGTTCCTGATAAAGCATCAAAAACCTTGAATATGAATCTTCAATATCACTAATGGTTTTTCCTAAAACGGACCGGATGGTCCCCAGGGAACTTTGCGTGACCTGATGATCACCCGGCTTGATTAAACCCAGATTGGCCAGGTAATTTGCCTGCTCGCTGCACTTGCAGGGATTGCGTCTGTCCAAAAGACTGCAGTTCTTTTGAAAATAGTCGGCTACTTTTTTTCGTGACCTCGATAGAATTTTTCGAAAGTTTACCTGTGAGATATCACATATCTCCGATCCCATTCGATCCGTCACATCAAAAATTCCCCCCAGAATCAGCACGATTCGCTCCATTCTATTCAGGCACAGCAGGATACATAACACACAGTAATTCCTGGTTTTATCGATTATTTCTTTATCATCCGGGGAGGCGGGTTTTTGATTTTCGGGAAGATTCAGGATGAAAGAGTTGAAATTAAAGTCTTCTGAATGAGCGGCATAAAATTGTTCTTTCCTGCTCTGCTTCATGTTGATGACATGATTGGCAACAATCCGGTATAACCAGGTTCGAAATGAAGCTTTTTTCTGATCATACGTGGCAAGCTTGGAAATAATGATAATCAGAATCTCCTGCGTTACGTCCTCGGCCCGATGGATATCACCCGTCATATTCAGGGCGATATTGAAAATCCATGACTGGTGACGCAGGATAAGCGCCTCGAGTGCTGCAGCATCACCTTTCAACGCACGTTGAATATAATCCACATCGTTTTCATGCTCATCAATTTTTTCCTGAAACGGATTGTGCATATCTGTTACACCGCCCGATGTTTTTTCCTCTCTTACACTCCTTATACAATTTTTCCCCAAAAGTGTGACATTGATTTGTCTTTTTTAATACATTTTTCTTCAAGATAATCTTTGATTGACATGAAACGCCTGATTTCCTAAAATAATCAAACAAATAAAATATTTTATCAGGAATCGAGAATGAGACTGTTTATTAAAGTTCTATTTCTTCTGGCAGCGACGGCAATCCTCATGTCCTGCGCAACGCAACACGAGATCAGAATTTTGCACATCAATGATTTTCATGGATTTGCTTCCCCCTATAAGCCTTACGGCTCTGAAGAGGAACAGGGAGGCCTGGCCTATCTTGCCGAGCGTGTTGAGGAGCTCCGTGCCCAGAAACCAACACTGCTTGTTGCCGCAGGGGACATGATCCAGGGGAACAACTGGGCGAACCTTTTTCAGGGAAAGTCATCCATAGAAGCCATGAATCTCATGAAGTTTGATGCCGTGGCGGTGGGGAACCACGAATTCGATTTCGGACAGGCCGTCCTCAAAGAAAGGATCGAAGAAGCGAACTTCCCTTTTCTGGCCGCAAACGTTTCGGGGCTCAGCGATTTGAAACCCTATACCATTAAAAACCTTGGCGGACTTTCCGTTGCCGTCATTGGGGTTGTGACCGGTGACACACCGACAACAACGCACCCCAAAAATGTCTCAGGGTTGCAATTCTCCCCTCCCATTGAAACGGTTGAAAAATACGTCCGGGAATTAAGAGCGAAAAATGACATCATCGTTGTTCTCTCCCACATCGGATTCAGCGCGGATATGGATCTTGCAAAAAAAGTTAAAGGGATCGATGTTATCGTCGGTGGCCATTCGCATACGAAAATCGCAAAGCCTGCCGTTGTCGGCAAGACGCATATCCTGCAGGCTTTCGAGCATGGAAAAGTGCTTGGCGTGCTCGATCTGACCGTGAAAAACGGCAGTATTGTTCGAGCCGAAGGTCGGCTGGAACCCATAACACCTTCCGGGAAAGAAAACCAGGCCACAGGAGCGATTGTTTCGAAATACCAGCAGAAAGTCGATTCCTTTATGAACGACACAGTTGGTGAATCACCGGTTGATCTTGACGGAGTGAATGTCAGGCAGCAGGAAACAAATCTCGGCAACCTGATTACGGACATCATGCAGAAGACGGCGGGCGCCGATGCGGCAATCATTAACGGCGGCACAATCCGGACCAGCATCAAAAAGGGCAGGATCAAGGTCAGCGATGTATATGCTGTTGTTCCTTTCGACAATTACATTGTGGCAATCAAGCTTACAGGAAAACAGATACGCGAAACACTGGAGCATGGAGTCTCTGCTATTGACGAAGGTGCCGGCAGATTTCCCCAGGTTTCCGGCATTGCCTTCACCTTTAACCGCCATGCGCAGGCAGGTTCAAGAGTGAAGGATGTTTTCATCGGCGGGCATCCTCTTGTAGCTGACAGAGAATACACGGTCGCGACAAATGATTTTCTTGCGGCCGGAGGCGACGGATACAAGGCATTTGGCGATGCAGTAAAATCATCAAAAGATTTTGCCGTGATTGGCGGGGCCATGAAAGGGGAAAAACTTGTATACATCAACGCCGGCAAGTGGATCCGGGACGTGGTCATCGAATATATGAAGTCCCAAAAGGAAATTTCTACAAAGGTTGAAGGACGGATTCGGGAAGTGAAATAATGATTTCTTGCTGTATTCCTGTCGGAAGAGATGACCATGCAGCCATGTCGCATGGAAATGAATGCTGAAGAAAAAGTACACTGCCGGAAAGGACACAAACATGAAGGTATATGTGAACGATCGGGAATTTGAACTGGTTCCGGGTATGACAGTGAAGCACGCTCTTATTGATGCCGGATTGCTGGACATGATCAAACAGGGCAAGAAAGCCTATGATGAGATGGATAATGAAGTCGGCCTGTCAGGCGAACTGACGGATGGCGCCAAAATTTACATCCGCTGACATCAGGATTACTCCCGGGCGAAACAAAATTCATTTTCCGGTTGCATCAATCCGCGTGTTTCTTTACCCATGCAACATACTTGTCCATCCAGTCCTGCAGAAATTGCCGGCTCCCTTGACCGATATTGCCTTCCTTGTCAAAAAAACCTTCCTTCGCATGGATAAACACTTCGGGCTGGCTGAGCGTGGGTACATCGAGAAACACCAGAACATTTCGCAAATGCTGCTGCGCCATGGCCGTACCGATGACACCGATTGAAGCTCCTATGATGCCTGCCGGTTTGCCAGCCCAGACGTTTTGGCCATATGGACGGGAAGCATGGTCAATAGCGTTCTTGAGCACACCGGGAATCGAACGATTGTATTCAGGTGTGACGAATAGGATCCCCTTGGCGTCCAGAATTTCGTTCTTCAGCCGCTTGACTGATTCCGCCTGATTCGCGTCGTCATCCTGATTGTACAACGGAAGGTCACTAATCTGCACCTGAGTGAAAGAAAATTCCGGCGGGGCCAGTTTCACAATGGCATCAGCCAGCTTGTGATTGAGCGAATCCTTGCGAAGACTCCCGACAACTACAGCGATTTTGTACCTGCTCATCATGCTCTCCTTTACAATTGTGGGGATTGTGTTTCAGTCAGTCCGGACTTCCATAACGATGTGTTTTTTCCATCACAGATGGACTGCCTTGTCATGTTCATACCGTCTACGCTGATCATTTGCCTAACCTCTGCCTGGACGCCTGTTTCTTAAACTGCTTTGCACCAATAATCAGATCCTGTTTCTTAATGAATACTTCCGTGTCAGGCGGCACGGAATGCGTCAGCCATACATTGCCGCCAATCACGGAACGGGCTCCGACAACGGTAGCCCCGCCCAGAATTGTTGCATTGGCATAAATGATAACGTCATCTTCAATCGATGGATGACGTTTTTTGGATCTCAGCCGTTTGCACTCCGCCCTGGACAGCGACAGAGCCCCCAGCGTCACTCCCTGATAAATGCGTACCCGGTTTCCGATGGTACAGGTTTCTCCAATCACCACACCCGTTCCGTGATCAATGAAGAAGCTTTCTCCGATGTGTGCGCCCGGATGGATGTCGATACCGGTGCGACCGTGTGCATATTCCGTCATGATGCGCGGTATTAAAGGAATATCCAGATGATACAACGCATGTGCTATCCGGTAAACCGTAATGGCCCATATTCCCGGATAACTGAAAATAATTTCGTCGTAGCTCTTGGCGGCCGGATCTCCGTCCAGCGCCGCCCGAATGTCTTTTGCCAGGATCGTGCGCAATTCAGGAAGCTTGCGGAGAAATTCCAGGGTCAACCGGTGTCCCAGCGGCTCGCAATGAACACAGGGCTGGTTGTGGCGGATGCAGTCATGCCGGATGGCCAGAATAATCTGTTCGGAAAGGATCTCATAGAGAGTGATCATCTGCTGGCCTAAATAATATTCCAGATTGATCGAATCCAGACGGGTGCGGATAAAATAGCCGGGATAGAGAATCAGAGCCAGGCGATGCAGAATATCGATGATCGCCTCCCGGTACGGAATAGGTTCAGCGCTGACATGATCAAAGCATGAACTGCTGCTGCACGAGGCGACAAGCTCATGGACAACAGATGGAACCTGATCGCGGTAACTTTTCGCGGATTTGATCTCATTTTTGCATTTATCGCCGTTTTTTAAACGCTTCATCTCATGAACTCCTATTGATTAGTACAGGCCTGCCCCGCCTGATTCCAGAAAGGGGACATCCCGCGCAGCCTTTCGATGATCGGCGGCATTTTCTCAATCACAAAATCAACTTCATCTTCCGTGTTATACACACTCAGGCTGAAGCGGATCGAACCGTGCGCCATGGTAAACGGCACGCCCATCGCGCGCAGTACATGCGACGGTTGCAATGATCCTGACGTGCAGGCCGAACCGGAAGAAGCGCAAATGCCCAGTTCATTCATCAAAAGCAGGATCGCTTCGCCCTCGACATATTCAAAGCTGATATTCGTGGTATTGGGCAGGCGGTTTTCGATATCTCCATTGACACGGCTTTGCGGAATCCTTTTGAGAAGTTCTTCCTCCAGTTTATTTCTAAGGCGTCTGACGGAGGTATTTTCCTTTTCCATGTTTATGGCCGCAAGTTCGCAGGCCTTGCCCAACCCGATGATACCCGAGCTATTTTCCGTGCCGCCGCGCCGCTCTTTTTCCTGGTGGCCTCCGATCAGAAACGGCGAAAACTTGGTTCCGCGCCGGACATAGAGAACCCCGACGCCTTTGGAAGCGTGCAGTTTGTGGCCGGAAATGGAAAGCATGTCAATGACATTGTTTTTCATGTTGATGGGAATCTTTCCTGTTGCCTGAACGGCATCGGTGTGGAAGAGAATGCCCTTTTCATGGGCCATCTTTGCCGCCGCTTCCACCGGAAATATCACCCCCGTTTCATTATTGCCCCACATCAGACTGACAATGGCGGTATCCGGCGTTAAACTCTTTTCCAGATTTTCCAGATCCAGATTGCCGTTTTTATCCACGGGCAATTCGGTAATCTTATACCCCTGCAAACTCAAATGAGTACAAAGGGCACGGACGGCCGGATGTTCAACGCGGCTGATCACGATGTGCTTTTTTTCAGGTCTCGTCGTTAAAGCTGACCGGATGGCGGAGTTGTCGCTTTCCGTTCCGCAGCTGGTAAAAACAAGTTCTTCCGGCAACGCGCCCAGGAGGGCCGCCACCTGCTCGCGCGCCGCACGAATTTTCTGGCCGACCTGCCCGCCAAAGGTGTGCATGCTGGAAGGATTACCGTATAAATCCCTGAAGTAAGGCAGCATGGCGTCCAGCACTTCGGGAGCGACCTGCGTTGTGGCATTATTGTCAAAATAAATGGTTTTCATTTGGAGGCCTCCTCAACGGTAATGTCCGGCGAGACAAGTTCCTTCAGCCGGTGTTCCACAAAATCCTTAAGGGTGATTTCCGATGCCTTGCAGGTAGAACACGCTCCGCGCAATGCCACAATCACCCGATTGCCGATAATATCAATGATTTCCAGATCACCGCCGTCGTGTTTCAGGGACGGACGGATTTCCTTATCGATGGTTTCTTCAATCAGCCGGATTTTCTGAATATTCGTGAGTCGGGGTTTTGTCTCGGCTTTCGGCTCCGCCTTCACGCGGTCGATGATTTGCTGTATGGCATCATGACATCCTCCGCAACCTCCCCCGGCCTTGGTGTAATTGGTCACATCCTCCACGGTTGCCAGGTTATTTTCTCGAATGGCCCGTTCGATTTCCTTATCGGTAACCCCGAAGCATTCACAAATGATTTTTGCCCCGGCTTCCATTGCCGGAGCGCCCCGATAATTTTCCACCGCCTTCTCCAGGGCCTGTTTGCCCAAAACAGAGCAGTGCATCTTTTCATCGGGAAGGCCTCCCAGATATTGAGCGATATCTTTATTGCTGACTTTGAGTGCTTCATCAACGGTCATCCCCTTGATGATTTCCGTGAGCGCCGAAGAAGAGGCGATGGCGCTGGCGCAGCCGAATGTTTTAAATTTTGCGTCTTTTATGCGCTTGTTTTCATCGAGTTTGAAGGTGAGTTTCAAGGCATCCCCGCAAGCCAGCGACCCGACTTCGGCTACCCCGTCCGGATTCTCGATTTCCCCTACGTTGCGTGGATTTAGAAAATGCTCTTTAACCTTTTCTGTATATTCCCACATAACAACTCCTTATATCTGGTTTGAATTGACCGGCTCTTCACTTACATTCTACATTCATTAACTTCTATCGTTACATGAGCTAATTCATGAATTTTATATAATCGTTCCTTATATGCTTCAATGGAATAATTTCTTGCCGTCACTAAAGACACAATACATGCATATTTATTTTGCGCAACTTTCCAAATATGCAAGTCACATATTTTCGAATCTCCGTCGGATTCAATTTCCGCTTTTATTTCATCAGCCACAGGATTATTAACTTCGCGTTCCAGCAAAATACCACCGGTGTCCTTCAACAATAAAAAAGACCATCGAATGATTAAACCTGCGCCTACAATCCCCATAAACGGATCAAGCCAAACGAAATTGAAATACTTTCCACCAAGTAATGCGATGATTGCCAATACGGATGTCATGGCATCTGCCACAACATGTAAATACGCCGATTTCAAATTCAGATCTTCATGATGGTGCTCATGACGGGTATGTTCATCTTCTCCATGTTGATGGTACGTATGTTCATGGGCATGTCCGCTACAGTTGAGTATTATTGCGCAAACAAGATTTACCAGTAATCCTAATATTGCTACGAACAATGCCTGGTTGTAATAAATATTCAAGGGATTGATAATTCTTTCTACAGAAGAATAAATCATTATCACGCCAACGCTACCCAGCACAACAGCACTTGTGTAGCCCCCCAGAATTTCAATTTTCCATGTTCCAAATGTAAAGGTTTCATCTTTCGCATATTTTCTCGCCATCCTGTATGCAACCAGAGATATTCCCAGGGCAAACGCATGTGTTCCCATGTGCCAGCCATCGGCCAGCAATGCCATTGAATTTGCAATCCAACCAAATAATATTTCAGCAATCATTGTGACAAAGGTAATGAGCACAACAATTAAAGTTCGCTTTTCTACGGCCTTTTTATCAACATTAAAGATGTGATGATGCTGCCATAATTCGATTTGCTCGTTATGCATTTAATCATCCCTCTATTATTTCTACCACGTCATCTACTTTTATTTCACCGCTGACTAAAACTTTTGCAAAGATCCCTTCTCTGGGCATAACGCAATCTCCGACGGTATAAAAGATGTTACACCGGTTATGGCAAACCTTGCCGATTTGAGAGACTTCCAGTAAAACGTCCCTGCCAACTTTCAACCGTGTGCCAATGGGCAGCGATGGCAGATCAATGCCTTCGACAGTCAGATTTTCCGCGAAATCACCATAATGAACATCAAGACCCTTCGCCCTGATCTTATCAATGCTCTCTTTGGCCAGAAGACTGACCTGACGGATGATGTCGGCTTGGGCATGGGCGTCGTTTTCCAGTCCCAGATTTTCCAAAAACACACCGCAATCGATGTTGTTCTTTTTTTCACCTTTTTTTTGAGAAATATTGACAGCCAGAACCTTCCCGCATACTTTTTTCATTTTCTCATAGCCTTTCCTTCTATAGTATATATCAAAAAGAAACAATCTGTTCCTTAAATTAACCGTTCTTCTCCCGAATAGACATATCCGGTATTTTTTCTCACATAGCCCAAAAGCGTAACATGATATTGTCTGGCAAGATTAACTGCCGCGGATGTTGGTGTTGATCGTGAAACGAGAACGGGAACACCCATCCTGATGACCTTGGTAATGATTTCCGAGGATACCCTTCCGCTCACAAACAACATTCCCTTTTCCACCAAATCCATCTTTTTGTTTTTGAGAAGCACCCCGGCTATTTTGTCAAAGCAGTTATGCCTCCCGATATCTTCATTGAAGACGGAGAATTCTGCGTGTTTGAACAGAACGCTGTGCACACCGCCCACCGTTTGGTAGACTTCCGATTGTCGTTCAAATTCCACCATGGTGTTCAGAATATCCTTGATTGAATATTGACCGCTATCCACGACCGGCATGAATTTTTCCTGTTTAAGCGGATTGATGTAGGTAAAGCATTTACCACAACCGGAGGTAACGCTGCGCAGACTTTCGCACTTCTCGACGGCTTTTCCGGGAGCAAGATGGATCATGACGGCAAAAAGACGATCATTGTATGTAATCGAGGCAACATCGTCCATGGAGTCAATCACACCTTCACTGTAGAGAAACCCGATGGCCAGTTCTTCCGTCAACTGATTCAGGCAAAGCAGCGATGCGTATTCAACGCCATTGATATATATCTTTAGAGAGATTTCACCAATAACCGGTCTTTCCACTTCACTTAAAGTGGTTTTACCATCATTGGACTGCACCCCACGGATTGGACAAAATATGTTAGAGTAGTTGGCAGGAACCAGATTCCCTTTATGGGGAAGAAAGGAACTTGCCATGAAACACCGCAGAGTATTTGCTGTTGAACTCAAACGCCAGATCGTTGAAGAACTTTTAAGCGGTATGAGTACGCCAGCGCAACTGATTCGCCGTCATGAGATTTCATCGGGCCTTCTTTATCACTGGAAAGAGCAATATGCCAAAGGACGGTTTAACAATGAACCCACGAAGGAAGCCGCCCTTGAAGACCGTGTTCGGCAACTGGAACAACTGGTCGGCAAGCTGACCCTAGAGAACGAGTTTTTAAAAAAAGCCGTTCAGAGGGGCCTTTTAACACTGCCGAAGAAAAACGACAATTCATTATTGAACACCATCACCTCCTCGAAAGCGCGGAAAGGGGGTGCGAACTCATGAAACTGCCCCGCAGCACTTATTATCATCAACCAAAGCACCATGTTGTAGATGATTCAGAACTGATTGCCCTGATCGAAGCCATTATTGAAGAATTCCCCGGCTATGGGTACCGCCGTGTCACCCGCGAACTTCACCGCCGGAATAAAATCGTTAATCATAAAAAAATATTACGCATTATGCGGCAACGCGGACTGATCAGAAAACCCAGGCGCCGCTGGATCAAAACAACGGATAGCCGGCATCATCATCGGATTTATCCCAATTTGATTCAAAATCTTGTTGTGACGGCCCCCAATCAGGTTTGGACGGCCGACATCACCTATATTGGCATCCGAAGCGGTTTTGTCTATCTGGCCGTCATTCTGGATTTGTTCGCCAGAAGAGCCATCGGTTATTCTATTTCGCGCAATATTGATACCGCTCTGTGTCTTGCCGCATTGACCATGGCCATGGCTCTCCGAAAGCCGCCCAAGGGTGCTATTCATCATTCAGATCGGGGCGTCCAGTATGCCTCCCATGATTACATAGAAGCTCTCTTGCAACATGGCTTTCTGATCAGCATGTCCCGCAAAGGGAATCCCTATGACAATGCTACCACGGAAAGCTTTTTTAAAACACTCAAGGTCGAAGAAGTTTACCTTTGGGAATACCGAACGCTGGAAGATGTTCAGATTCGGCTTCCCTTTTTCATCCAGGAAGTTTATAACTGCAAACGTCTGCATTCCTCTCTTGGATACAGACCGCCGGTGGAATTTGAAGAGCTGTTTTATCAAAACCAAAAATCCGGGCCGACTGCTCTAACCCAATCTGTCTAACCTCAGGGGTGCAGTCCACATTGCTGTTAATTTCCTTAACAATATAAGAGCTGTATATTTTGTCTTCCATATTTTCACCATTACTTACGAGACCACTCATGTGCCGCCTGACAAGTCCCTAATCTTTAGATAAACTCCGACCACGCCAAATCATGTAGATTGCCGGATAAATAACCAATTCAAGAATCGTTGAGGTTATTACACCGCCAACCATGGGAGCGGCAATACGCTTCATGATATCCGCACCGGTTCCCGTGCTGAACATGATCGGAATCAAACCGGCCAGAATAACGCTCACCGTCATGATCTTCGGACGAATACGTTTGACGGCACCGAACATAATGGCATCGTGTAAATCCTTTTTCGTGTTCATTAAACCGTCTTTCTTCCATTTTTCATAGGCCAGATCAAGGTACAGAAGCATCACGACTCCTGTCTCCGCATCAAGACCGGCAAGGGCAATGATCCCCACCCAGACGGCGATGCTCATGTTGTAGTTAAGCAGGTACAAGAGCCAGAAAGAACCGACCAGAGAAAAAGGTACTGCAAGAAGGACAATCATTGTTTTGACCGTTGATCTTGTGTTCAGGTAAATGAGAACAAAGATGAGAAAAAGGGTCAGAGGAATGACCATCGTCAATCGCTCATGGGTCTTCGTCAGATTCTCATATTCCCCGCTCCAGGTGAGCCTGTAACCTTCGGGGATTTTCAACGTCGATACTTTTTTCTTGGCATCTTCCACATAGCCGCCCATATCACGCCCGGTGATATCAACGAACACATAAGCGGTAAGAAGTCCTTCTTCGCTTTTGATAGCCGTGGGACCTTTAACAATATTGAAATCAGCCACTTCGCCAAGGGGAATCTGCGTGATCGTAGACGTCACCGCCATGCCTCCCGGACCAGCCTGTACCGGTGTCGTAGCACCGGGCATCATGACCGGCACAAGAATCCGTTTCATTTGCTCCACATCACTGCGCAAGTTCCGTGGATAACGGATATTAACAGGATAGCGCGCCCGTCCCTCTACCGTCACCGTCAGGTTCATGCCCCCGATGGCCGTCTGGACGATCTCGCCCACATCGTCCACCGTAAGGCCGTACCGTGCGGCCTCATCGCGCCTGATGGAAATATCGAGGAAATAACCTGTCGTTACGCGCTCCGCATAGACGCTCCTTGTTCCCGGAACATCTTTTAGATGATGCTCCAGGGAAAGGCCGATCTTTTCTATTTCTTCCAGATCAGGTCCCAGGATTTTAATCCCTACAGGAGTCCGGATACCCGTAGCCAGCATGTCGATGCGGGCTTTAATGGGCATCGTAAAAGAGTTGGCCACACCGGGGATGGTCAGGGCATCATTCATCTCGTCCTTCAGTTTTTCCGTGGTCATGCCGGGGCGCCACTGATCTTCCGGCTTCAGATTAATGACGGTCTCGAACATCTCCAGGGGTGCCGGGTCCGTGGCCGTTTCCGCCCGTCCTGCCTTGCCAAAGACCTGGGCAACCTCGGGGATCTTTTTCAGAATGCTGTCCTGCAGCTGGAGGAGAGTCCCGACTTCGGAAACAGATGCGCCGGGTACCGTCACGGGCATATAGAATAGCGTCCCTTCGTCAAGAGGCGGCATAAATTCCGAACCCAGCTTCATGAAAGGATACACCGTGATGGCCATGATGATCAGGGCTGCAATGATTACCGTTTTCCGGAAGCGGATGGCAAAGCGGGCGACAGGTTCATAGGCCTTATGCAATATATAGCTTATGGGATTCTTTTCCTCGGAACGGATCTTGCCCCGAATGAACAGCGTCATCAAAACCGGAGTCAGAGTAACCGCCAGGAAAGAAGAAAAGAGCATGGCAAATGTCTTCGTGTAAGCCAGGGGCTTGAAGAGCCTTCCCGCCTGGGCCTGAAGGGTGAAGACGGGAAGAAACGCCACCGTAATAACGAGGAGGGAAAAGAACAGAGAGGGACCCACTTCCTTGGCTGCTTCAATAATAACGTCGACCTTGTTTCCAGGTTCATCATTTTGCTCCCACTGTTCGAGCTTCTTATGGGCATTTTCCACCATGATAATGGCGGCATCGACCATGGCGCCAATGGCGATAGCGATGCCCGAAAGGCTCATAACGTTGGAGGTAACGCCTAAATAATACATACTGATGAAGGCCATCAGGATAGCGATGGGCAGCGTGAGGATAATCACAAGGGCGCTGGGGAAGTGAAAAAGAAAGATCAGGCATACCACACTCACCGCTATGATCAGTTTGATAATCTCCTCTTTGAGGGTGGACATGGATCGCTTAATGAGATCCGAACGATCATAGGTAGTGACGATTTTCATGCCTTTGGGAAGACTGGGAGCAATGTCATTGTCGATCTTTTCCTTGACACGATCAATGACATTCAAGACATTCTCACCGGAACGGACAATCACAATCCCGCCGGCCACTTCACCACGACCGTCCAATTCCGCTAGCCCTCTGCGGATTTCCGGCCCCAGTTGTATCCGGGCTACATCCTTCAAATAAATTGGCGTTCCGCCAGGGCTCGCGCCCACGGCGATGCTTTCCAGATCCTGAATCCCCTTGATGTATCCCCGCCCACGGATCATGTATTCCACACCGGATAGTTCAAGAACACGTCCTTCAACATCCCGGTTGCTCTTTTTGACGGCCTCCATAACTTTCGTAATGGGAATATTGTAGGCTGTCAGGCGGTTGGGATCGATGGTGATCTGGTACTGTTTTACAAAGCCGCCGATGCTTGCAACTTGAGATACTCCGGGTACGCTTTCCAGCGCGAGTTTGATGATATAGTCCTGAATGCTCCGCAGTTCGGCAAGGTCATGCCCGCCGGCATCATCAATGACAGCATAAGAAAAGCCCCATCCGAGACTGGTGGCATCGGGACCCAGGACGGGATTGACATCGGCAGGTATTTTATTTTTTACCGCCTGAAGGTATTCGAGGATGCGACTTCTGGCCCAATAGATATCCGTCCCCTCTTCAAAGATAACATAGATGAATGAACTGCCTAAATATGAAAAGCCGCGCACCGCCTGGACTTTCGGGGCAGCAAGCAGCGTTGAGGCAATCGGATAGGTGATCTGATCTTCCACCAGATCAGGGCTGCGTCCCGTCCACTCCGTATAAATGATCACCTGCGTATCACTCAGGTCCGGAAGAGCGTCAAGAGGCGTATGCTTCAGAGCCCATAGACCCCAGATAATGGCGAGGGCCATCAGGAGAAAAACTGCAAATTTATTCCGGGCACAAAATTCAATGATTTTGGCGATCATAGGCTGAGCCGTTTCATTTAGGGTTGGAAAGAGGCTTGATCCCTTTGAGCTGCGCCTCGGAATCGATCAGGAAATTGGCCGAAGAGGCCACTTTTTCTCCGGCCTTCAGACCACGTAAAACTTCTACGGATCCATCGGCTTTTAGCCCTGTCACTATCTCACGCGGTTCAAAATACCCATTGTCCTGATCCACATAAACCACCTGGCCCCTGCCTGTATCGATGACAGCCGAATCAGGAATCATGAGCTTATTTCCCATATCGACTTGGATGACCACATTGGTGAACATCTGTGGCTTGAGCTGGCCTTCAGGATTGGGTAGAGTCATGCGTACCTTTGCCGTTCGTGTTTCAGCGGAAAAGACCGGATAAATATAATCAATCCGGGATGGCCATTCTCTGCCCGGAAGATAGCTCAAGCTGACTTTCACAGGCTGGCCGATGCGCACGGTTGATAATTCATATTCATAGATATCGGCCACAATCCAGACTTGAGAAAAGTCGGCTATGTCGAAGAGCTTCTCTCCCGGCATAACCCTCATCCCCTGAACGGCCATTTTCTGGGTAATATAACCGCTGACAGGACTAAAAATCGTGAGGGTGCGGATTGGCTTGCCTGTCTGCTCAATCTTTTTGATCTGTTTTTCTGAAATGTCCCATAGTCGGAGTCTTTGCCTGGCGGCCTCCAGCATGGCCTTTGCATCTTTTTCCAGCAGCTGTGTCATGATGGCTGATGGCGCCGGCGTTCCAGCCTGAACATCATGATTATGGCTTGCGCCCGGCGTTGCGATCGTTTGCTTTCCCGCCCACTTTATCGTATTGATGAATTCCTGCTGTGTGGCCAGAAGCTCAGGGCTGTAAAGTTCTGCCAGCGGCTCTCCTTTTTTTACATATCGGCCCGTGTAATCCACGTAAAGCTTTTCAATCCAGCCTTCTATTTTTGTGTTGACGGTGGCCTGACGCCGCTCATCTGTTTCAATTCGTCCCACCGTCCGAATAGTCTTCTGAATGGGCTTGACGGCTACCTTGACCGTTTTGACGCCTATGCGCCGTTGCAGTTCCGGCGTAATCTCGACTTGCGGGACCTCCTCCACTACTTGTTGGGGTTGTTGTCCCTGAAGTGGCGCTCCATGACCTGCATGTCCCTGAGCCTGGATTGTTACGGGAATTAAAGGAATGACGGCGATAGCTATGATTGCATTAAACTTCATTTCTTTTCACCTCCCGGTTCCGCGTTCAGTCCTGACGTAATGGCATGGAGACGGGCAACAGCCTTTTCTCTCTCTGTATATTGCGTCCAGTACTGTGTCTCATATTCCAGCAGGGTCTTCAGCCTGGAAATAACGACAACCGCCTCCGTTTTTCCGGTAGCATAACTGGAAAGGGCCGAATCCACATCCTGCATATTTTTGGGAATCAGACCTTTTTTGTATAGATTCATCAGGGTATCGGCCGATTTGATCATGGAAATATTATCCCGGATGGCCGCCGTAATCATGAGCTTTGTCGCTTCCAGCTCCTGCTTCGCCTGCATATGGATAGCCTTTGCCTCTGAAAGTGCCGGTACCTGCTTCGTGAAGAAATAGAGTGGAACGTTAATGGTCGATGTCAGGCTCCACATATCCATGAAATCGCCCTTCCGATTGTAATAGCCGGCATTGATGCTGAAGTCCGGAAAAAATTCTTTTTTAGCCATACTGATACGGGTTTCAGCTGCTTCAACCATCTTGCCGCGGGATTTAATTTCAGGTGAATTTCTGATGGCCATTTCGACAGCCTCTTGCGTTTGGTAAGAAAAGAGTTGAGGGGAAATATCAACAGGCCGTCCCAGCGCTTCACCCCCTTCCCGTCCTATAGTTGCTTTAAGCATGGCTTCCAGGGACTCGATCTTTTGTTTGAACATCACCTCTTTTTCCAGCAGCATGTATTTTTCCGTCTGGGCCATCAGCACTTCCTGCTGCATGCCCTTTCCCGCACCGTAACGGATGAGGGCAAGGCTTTCAACCCGTGCGAAAAGATCCCGCCGCTCTCTCAGGAGGTCGATATTTTTATAGGCCAGGAAGAGTTCCAGATAAAGCTCTTTGACGCGGGAAACTGTTTTAAGTTTAAGGAGTTCAAACATGGCCTCCTGACTTTCAGCATCGAGCCTGGCCATTTCCTCTTTCAGTGCAAGCTTGCCGGGAAAGAGAAACTGTTGTGATAATCCAAACATCCATTGTGCGCCCTGCTCCTCGCCATAAGTATAACGGTCGAAGCCCTCGTTCTGATAACCAAACATGAGCATGGGATCGGGCAGGCTTCTCGCTTGAGGTATCTTCTGCCTTGCTCCGTCGATCCTGGCGTTATATGCCTGAATCTCCGGATTATTTTTCAAGGCCTCGTCAATCAGGTCGGCAAGCTTCAGATCCTGGGCAAAGACGGACCCGGCAAGCAAAAGTAAACCGCATAGCGCCATGCACAGTTTCGACAGATTATTTGACGTCCACATTGAGTTTCACCGACTGCGTTTTCCCCACTCGTGTGATTTTGACTGATACTGACCACGGACCCGACATGGAAAAATCTACCGTTGCCACATATCGTTTATCTTTCAGCCGGGCATCTGCTTTGTAGTTCATAGCCGGCATACCGGGCATGGCGGGCATTCCATAATCTATGGCCACCGTGGCATCTATGACATCCTTTCCGGCCGCATCCTTGATTCCGACTGCCACATTATTCTTTCCGGTTACAGGCGGATTTTTATCGATTGTCACCAGGACCGTATACTCACCGGCCTTCTTTGTCATTTCATAGTTCTTTGCATAAGCCAACCCCGCTGCAACCAATAATATAGTGAACGCTATGACTAATCTCTTCATTGGGCATCTCCTTTCATTTCTTGGTCATGTCTGAAATACTATCCAGACGTTGTTGTTTAATTAACCATTCTTTAAAACAAATACAGCGTTCAGGGCAAAGAGATTCGGGAAAAAGCGCACGACGTCATTTTCTCCTAAAAAATGCGCTTCCACAATCCGTATTTTTTTCTCCTCACAAAAATTTTTAAAATCCGTAATACTCAAAAAACGGACGTTTGGGGTGTCAAACCAGAGATAGGGTAACGATCCTGTAATAGGCGCACGTCCCCGGAAAAACAGCATAAACCGCGATTTGATATAAGCAAAATTTGGAAAACCTACAATGACTTTGTTGCCGATGCGCAGAGATTCCTGGATCACATCATCAACCTTTTTCACCTGCTGCATGCTCTGGTTCAAAATCACATAATCAAAGGAACGATCCGGAAATTCCGGCAGGCTGTTCTCAATATCATCATGAAAGACGCTCAATCCCTTTTTGACGCACTCCTGGATGGCCTTGTCATCCAGTTCAATGCCCTGGGCACGTACATGTTTATCCCGGACAAGCGGATACAACAGCTCCCCCTTGCCGCATCCCAGGTCCAGAACACGCGATCCCTCCTCAACAATCGAATAAATCACGCGATGGTCCAGGCTGATGTTATCGGATTCTATCATGGCCCCTCACCTGATACCCGTTGAAGGTTTTATCCAGAAAATGCCTGATTAAGGTTGTCTGCTCTTCCACCTCGATCAGAAACGCATCGTGGCCGTATGTGGATGTCAATTCACAGTAGGTTGCATCAACATGCCTTCTCTTCAGCAGCCGGACGATTTCCTGCGATTGGTAGGGCGGATAGAGCCAGTCGGACTTGAATGAGATGATCAGAAATCGCGTGCTGACGGTTTTCCCCTGCGGGATGAGCCCTGCACCTGACAGATCAAAATAATCTATTGCTTTCGTAATGTAAAGATAGGAATTGGCATCGAAACGCTTGACAAAGTTGGCGCCGCGATAACGCAGATATCCCTCCACTTCAAAATCTGCGTCAAATCCGAAGCTGAATTTATCGTTCTTCAATCGCCTTGAAAATTTTTCCTCCATGGACTGGTCGCTCATGAAAGTAATATGTCCTATCATGCGGGCCACGGACAACCCCTTTTCGGGTTGTCCGTACTCATAATAATTTCCTTCGCGCCAGGCCGGGTCCGCCATGATCGATTGCCGGATGACTTCATTGAATGCAATCTGCTGGGGGGAATGCTTCAACGTTGTGGCAATGGGAATGGCAGATTTTACGCGTTCCGGATAAGAAGCCACCCACTGAAGGACCTGCATTCCTCCCATCGATCCGCCGGCAACACACAACAATGTATCAATACCAAAATGATCCACAAGGTGCCGCTGGGCGTTGACCATATCAGCCACCGTGATAAACGGAAATTCCAGTGCGTAAGGTTTGCCGGTTGCCGGATTGACGGAAGACGGCCCTGTGGACCCCTTGCAGCCGCCGATCACATTTGAACAGATGATGAAATAGCGGTTGGTATCGAAGGCCTTGCCCGGTCCGATCATTTCATCCCACCACCCCGTATCATCCTGACCGGCGTGAACTCCGGCCGCATGCGCGTCACCGGAAAGAGCGTGCAGAACAAGGATCGCATTTGTTTTATCCCTGTTCAGCGCGCCGTATGTTTCGTAAGCAAGCGTGATTAAGCCCAGCGTATCTCCGCTTTCACATTTAAATTCTTCGCCCGGCCCTGCAAATACAATGAACTTTGTTTCCACAACGCCAACGGAATTCGTGTCTGTTTTTTCGTTTTTATTTTTTTTCATATCGATCACATATTCTTTTACAGAAGATTTTCCAGGCCGTCGCCCGCGAAAAACAGTAACCTGTCCTGCGTTTTGAACATCCTGAGAGCAAAGGGTTGTTGAACCCTGGCGCAGGCGAAATGGTATCTAATCTCATGTGCCGATGCCCTCAAAAAGCACCGTTGAAAGATATCGTTCTCCCGCATCCGGCAAAATGACCACGATAGTCTTGCCGGCGAACTCGGCCTGTTTGGCCAATCGCAAGGCAGCAGCAGCCGCCGCTCCGCAGGAAATGCCTACCAGCATGCCTTCTTCTTTGGCGAGCCTTCGGGCGAATTCCACCGCTTCGATGCTGTCCACCTGTTCAACGCGGTCAACCATTGTTAAATCCAGCGTGTCCGGAATGAAACCCGCCCCGATACCCTGAATCTTATGGGGCGCCGGTTTTAAATCCTGACCGGCCAGTTTCTGGCTGATGACAGGACTTTCCCTGGGCTCAACTGCCACGGATAGAATTTTTTTACCCACGGTCTTTTTGATATATCGGGAAACGCCGGTAATTGTTCCGCCTGTACCGACACCTGACACCAGAACATCAATCGCGCCTTCCGTGTCGTTCCAGATTTCGGGGCCGGTGGTTTTTTCGTGAATCGCCGGATTGGCCGGATTTTTAAACTGCTGCGGCAGAAAATATTTTTTCGGGTCGGAGACGGCAATCGCCTCCGCTTTATCAATTGCGCCTTTCATGCCTTCCACACCGGGTGTCAACACCAGATTGGCGCCAAAGGCCGCCAGCACCCGTCTGCGTTCAATGCTCATCGTTTCCGGCATGGTCAGCGTGAGCCTGTAGCCGCGCGCTGCTGCGACATAGGCCAGCGCAATGCCGGTGTTGCCGCTGGTCGGCTCGATGATCTCAACACCGGGCTTGAGCAGGCCTTTTTCTTCCGCATCCCAGACCATGGCCGCTCCGATACGGCACTTGACGGAATATGCAGGGTTGCGCCCTTCGATTTTTGCCAGCACAGTTGCTTTTGCGCCATCGGTAACACGGTTTAATTTCACAAGTGGCGTATTGCCGATGGACCGTGAATTGTCATCATAAATTTTTTTCATGGTCATCTCCTTTTTCAGCCTTTAGCGTTGCCTTCTTCCTTGCCCCATCAGCCTTTCATCTTCTCTGTCCCCCTTTGGAGGGGGCGCAGGGGGGGATGCTTTTAAGCCTTTTGCCTTTTTCCTTTCACCTTGTACCTATATCTTCCCCAATGCCTGTTCGATATCGGCAAGAATGTCGTCGATATGTTCGATGCCGATGGACAGGCGGATGAAATCCGGTGTGACACCGGTAGCCAGCTGCTCTTCGGGTGTCAACTGCGAATGGGTGGTTGACGCCGGATGAATCGCCAGGGTCTTGGCATCGCCGATATTGGCCAGATGCGAAATCAGTTCAAGGGAATTGATAAACTTCTTTCCCGCCTCGATGCCGCCTTCGATGCCGAAACCCATAATAGCGCCCGCACCGCGCTTCAGGTACTTGTCCGCCCTGGCCTTTTCGGGACTGCAAGACAGGCCTGGATAATTCACCCACGCGACCCTGGGATGGTTATTGAGATATTCGGCCACGGCCAGCGCGTTTCGGGAGTGACACTCCATCCTCAAATGCAGGGTTTCCAGCCCCTGCAGAAACAAAAACGCATTGAAAGGTGACATGGCCGGTCCTATGTCGCGCAGCAGCACAACCCGGGCTTTCGTAATGAAAGCGATATTCCCCATGGGTTTGAGCGCTTCGACAAAGTCCAGTCCGTGATAGGCCGGATCGGGACCGGCAATCAAAGGAAATTTACCGTTGGTCCAGTCAAACTTTCCGGAATCCACAATCAGGCCGCCCAGCGAGGTACCGTGTCCGCCGATAAACTTCGTCGCGGAATACACCAGGATATCGACGCCGAAATCAAACGGACGCAGAAGATACGGAGAGACGGTATTGTCCAGAACAAACGGAATGCCGTGCCTGTGTGCGATTGCGGCCATGCCTTCGAGATCCGCTACATCCATCTTGGGGTTCCCGATGGATTCGGCATACACGGCCTTCGTTTTGGGCCCGATGGCGGCATCCAGCGCAGCCAGGTCATTGGACTTCACAAATTTCACCCTGATGCCCAGACGAGGGAACGTATAGTGAAACAGCGTGTAGGTGCCGCCATAGAGATTATCGGCCGAAACAATCTCGTCGCCTGCCTGCGCGATGTTGAGGAGCGCCAGCGTGATAGCCGACTGACCGCTCGCCAGCGCCAGCGCGCCAACCCCGCCATCGAGCAGGGCAATTCTTTTTTCCAGCACATCGTTGGTCGGGTTCATCAGGCGCGTATAAATGTTTCCGAATTCCTTCAGACCAAAAAGACTGGCCGCGTGTTCCGTGTCACGAAACTGATATGATGTGGTTTGATAAATCGGCACGGCCCGCGACCCGGTCGTCGGATCCGGTTCCTGTCCACCGTGCAGGGCCAGCGTTTCTATTTTTAATTTCGTATCTATTTTACTCATTAATATATCTCCTTATTCTTAACATCATTTTTTATGGTTTGTAATCCATCATTCTTTGCAGGCAGGTTCTTGCCTTATTCATGATATCGTGGGGCACGGTAACTTCAAACCCCATTTCCTCCAGTGACCATAAAACTTTTTCCAGCGTCGTCCGTTTCATGTTCGGACAGGTTGCCCGCTCTGATGCCGGATAGAAAGATTTATCGGGATTTTCCTTCTTCATCCGGTGCAGGATACCGATTTCCGTCCCGATGATAAATTCCCTTGTTTTCGATTCCTTTATGTAACGGCACATGCCTTCCGTGGATAAAACCTGATCGGCGAGGGCTGTAATTACCGGCGGACACTCCGGATGAACAATGACTTCCGCATTTTTATAAATCGCCTTTTTCTTGATAATATCATCAGGCATAATCCTTACGTGCGTCGGGCAGTAACCACGCCAGATGATAAAATCACGCCCGATACGGTTGGATATCCAGGACGCCAGGTACTGATCCGGAACAAAAATAATCTCGTCATCACTTGCGAAAGCCTCACGAACAATCCTTTCAGCATTCCCTGAAGTACAGCATACATCACACTCGGCTTTCACCTCGGCGGTTGTATTGACATAACAAAGAACCTTCGCCTTTGGATGTTGCGCCTTCAGTTCCCGGAGCTCTTCGGCGGTAATCATGTCCGCCATCGGGCAACCAGCATTTTTATCAGGAATGAGGACCGTCTTCTCCGGTGAAAGGATCTTTGCCGTTTCCGCCATAAAATAGACGCCACAGAAAACAATGACATCAGCATTTGTTTTCGAAGCCTGAACGCTCAATCCCAGGGAATCTCCCACGTAATCAGCAATGTCATGGATTTCCGGCAGCTGATAATTGTGCGCGAGGATGACGGCGTTTCTTTCTTTTTTTAACCGATTAATTTTTTCAATTATTTCCATATAAAATCTTTCTGACCGGCTGCTTTCCAGGGCCATTTTTTTCTATTTTAAATACCCTGCATGATTGTGTTTCCCGTCTTCTCCTGATTCATTTTTACCAGTCTATCCAGTGTAACCGAACGTAGTGTTTCTGATATTTTATCACCGATCATCGCCCAGACGTCATGTGTGGCACAGATGGAAGACCTCTCGCAGGTCGAGGGATTCTTCACGCAATCAACAAGGGAGCAATCTCCTTCCAAGACATCCACAATTTCCTTTAGCGTAATTTGTGAAGGCTCTTTTGATAATTTGTAACCGCCATGTGCTCCGCGGACAGAATTGACCAAATTCACCCCTCGTAATGGGATGATGATTAAACTCAGATATTTTTCTGAGATATTTTCTCCTTTGGCAATATCTTTAAGAAATACGGGGCCTTTGCCATAATTCTGCGCAAGCACCACCATTAATCTTACACCGTAGCGTGTTCTTGTAGAGAGTTTCATGCGAATCACCATTTTTATATACTAGCATTACTATCTTTTAACTAGTATATAAATAATTAAAAAAACCCTGTCAAGCAAAAATATGAGTCACCTATTCTGATAAAATGAAATGTGCTTTCTCAACACCGGGCATTTCACAGGACTTGCATTTTTAATAACCACTGTAGTAATGAAAAAAAGAAGTAACAAACAGAGGAAAAGAGTCAATGACGCACGAAACACCGGCGGGGAAAAGTGAGATCATAAGGCAGAAGCGCAGTCTTCGGCTCAAGGTC
>MWDG01000039.1 GCA_002070455.1 Deltaproteobacteria bacterium ADurb.Bin151 | reverse complement strand
TTCTGTGATTACGGACACCGACTGGTATCAAAACCGCGGCGGCTACCGGGAGCGGGTCAATGACAAAGGCCTTCCCGCAAAAGACGGAGACCTGCAGCGGGTGACCCTGCAGCTTCCCGACGGGGCGGGTGACGGCACGGTCCCGGAATCATCGGCCATGGCCCTGGAATTACCGACGGACACGCAGCGGACGTTTTGCATTGCCGACCGTCATGAATTTCAGGGGTTTTTCCCCGGGCAGAATCCGCGCCTGAAGCCGAAACACCAGCCGGACTTTGACGAGGGATATTTCGACCGCGGCCATGAGCCAGTTTTAAATACCTCCAGTGCCCGGTTCATCACCTTTACCGCCATCGAGAACATCTGTCGTAAAGAGATCAGACGGCTGCTGCAAAAATGAATAAAATTAACCAAATTATAATATTTTGATCGGGCCACATAAGAAAACGGGATAAGCTTTCGAGATATAATTCAAGCAGGACTTTTGTATTTGCTGTGAATATATCTCAAAAAATTCTTAAATTAAAAAAATTTAAGCGACCAGACGCGCATGCACCTCATGTTTAATTTTGGAACCTATGTTTTTTTCCGCTATTTTAAGATCATAATCAATCTGTAAGTTAAGCCAGAACTGTGCGGTTGTTCCAAAATAACAGGATAATCTTAATGCTGTGTCGGGAGAAATGGAACGCCTCTCATTGACGATTTCATAAATACGAGGAGCCGGAACCTTAAGCTCCATGGCCAGTGCATGACCACTCATTCCAAGCGGTTTAAGAAATTCTTCTCTTAGTACCTCGCCCGGATGAATCGGGCGCATTTTATTTTTTATGGTCTTCATAATCTCTCCTTAATGATAATCGACAATTTCCACATCGAAGGCTTCATTTTCAACAAAGCGAAAACATAACTGCCACTGATCATTAATACGGATACTCCATAATCCTTTGCGACTTCCCCGCAAGGCTTCAAGTCGGTTGCCCGGCGGGGAACGCAAATCCTCCAGTGACCAGGCATTGTCAAGCATCTGTAGCTTTCGTTCGGCAGCAAGGGCAATTGCTTTGAATCTGCGGGGACATTTGCCTTCGAACAGTGCCTGTGTGTCCTTGCAATGGAAGGATTTAATCATGATTACTTATATAACGTATCGCGTTAAACGTCAAGCGGAAAATGACGGCATTATTTGTGTTCAGGTTGAAAACATAAGCCGGCAAATCTCAAGTGGTGAAATAAAGACACATGCACAGAATACCGTTTTCGTTTGACACACTTAAGAATCAAGCATACGGTTCCCCGATTTCTCTGTGAGGGAGCGGATGAGTGCAATGCCGTTTTCATAAAAAACTTTATCGTAAAAATCCTGCGAGAGGCCCTTTTTCAGAAGGTTTTCAATCTCCGCCTCCCGTGGCGTTATCAGGTTGGGATAATCCGACCCGTATAAAATTCTTGATTTATATTTTTCAAGATAATCCGGGCCAAGCTTATATCCGTCGTAGGGCGGCGGCAGGAAGCAGAAGGCAGTGTCCAGGTACAATTTCGGATACTGGTCCAAAAGTCTTATAAAACCCTCATATTCATGCGCTCCCATATGGGCAACCGTGGCAGGAAGCTCGGGGAATTTATCGAGTAATCTCATGAAAGGTTCAAGACCGACAAATGGATTTCCAACAGGTCCTGTTCCTGTGTGAAACAAAATATGTTTATTTTTTTTGATGACCATCTCGTACAGGGGGAAGAGCCGTGCGTCGAACGGATAAAAATTCTGCACAAGGAGTTGGAGTTTAAACCCGAGTATCTTCGGATTTTCCAAAAGCCGTTCCGCCATTTCAAGGGCATGATCATCGTCCGGGTGATACGCCGCAAAACAGTATAGATTTTCATATTCCTGAAGGATATTTTCGTTCCACCGGTTCAGTCCTTCGGCGATACCGGCACGGTGGGCGTAGTTGGAATACACAATGATGTCCACGCCTCCCTGCCTCAGGCGTGCGATGCACTCCTGATAATAATACCGATGAATGATGTTCCAGTTATAATTCCTGACAAAGGAATCCCATATGGCGTCAAAAAGCTTGTCCGGAAATAAATGTACATGGAAATCGATTATTTTTGCGGGAATTATTGCCATCGTCATGACTGCCTTGCGCATCTGTTCAGCATAGATTCGTTTGTTATATTACCGTACAGGTTCTGTTAGATTTATTGAGCGATATTTTAAAAAATCAGAAATGGATAATGGAACCGAACCATTTTTTCGAAAAATATATCCGCTGATATTTTGACGTACACCCACGACTTCCTCTACAGAAAAAGCTTTGGCCGCGGAAACGGTAAACTGGGGATCGTTGGTGTAGCTTAAATTGTCTTTTTGATTCCCAGCATCACATATAGCGGGCAGTGTCCTGATATCACGCTTGAAAGAAGCATGCCGGCAAAGACGGCGAGGACGAGACCCACGATGCCCGTGGTCCAGCCCATAACATTGGCGGCGATAAAAAGAACGGCTACCACAAGCCTTACAATCCTGTCGATGGTACCCACGTTTCGTTCCATAAATGGTGTCCTCCTGTGCATGCGCTGCACATGAATTTATAAAGTATACAGCTCGCGTATATCTGTTTGGGGATAAGTAAGCCTGCCGCCTTTATCGATTACCTGGCTACGGTATTTTCTTACGGAAATGACTTCCAGGGTTTCAATGTGCTGGATGCTTTTTAGGGTTTTGGTTTTGCCGAGCAGTTTTTTGTAGCTGTCGTAGGATTCGGTAATGACTTCGACGATAAAGGAATTCGCGCCTTGTGTGTGCAGGACGGAATGCACGATGCGCATTTTGTGCAACAGTTCGATCAGTTTGTCATCGTGGTGGGGATTATCAATCAGCATGAAAAAATGAAAATGGTCCGACAGGTCTCTGTAATCCTTTAAATCGAAATCCGTTTTCTGCTTGAAAACTTCAATGACTTTTTGCGTCTGAATGGACGTAACGGCTGGAATCCCCGCAGAAATCTTGAGCGCCTTAATCTGATTGATCCAGTCGCTCAACTGGGCTTTATCGTCAAAATTGGAATCAATGATATAACTGTAGCGCCCCATAACGTGAAAAATGGAAATGACATGGGCATTCCCCTTAAGAAAATTCATCATCACATTTTCGTCACCCCAGTTTTGTATGAAAACCAGCGCGTGCAGTATGTTGTTTTTTGACATGACCCCTCCTGCTGTTTCGATTGGTTGTTATAAATTGAAAAATTTGAAAAGACACCCCTTATTTGAATAAGTATATGAAATGTGGTTCTGAAGTGTCAAGAGACATTTCACGAACATTTTGTGCTCCAGTGAAATAAAAGAAGGGGCGGCATCCATCCGAAGGCCACCCCTTCTTCACAACCTACAGCCTGATCGTCTACAGCCTAAAAGACTGCTTAGCTTTTACTTTCTGAGCTCCGCCGGTGTCCGATAGCGCTTGGGATCGACCCATTTGGCCACCAGGGGTTCGTTTTCCTCACAGGACTCATGCAGATACGCAATTTTCCCGTCTTTCTGGAACTGCACGATCAACTGGTAATAGTAACCGGGATAAGTTTTATAGGGACTGTTCGGATCAACTCTTACCCGGGAATGATAAAACGGTTTCACTTTTTTGGTTTCGTATTTCATCTTTCCCAATGAATAGACGGTTTCCACGTCTTCCATCGCTTTGATCAGAGTCTTGATGTTGCCGGTCCCTTTTGCCCTTTCGATGGCTGCCTTGAAATGATAAATGTCAGCATAGGCAATGTGCACATGAATCTGCATAGGAATCTTGCGCTCCTGTGCTTTTTTGACCAGGGGAACGGTTTTGGGGGTAAGCGGAACATCATCCAGATCCGTGAAGGAACTGATAACACCCAGTCCCTTGCCACCTGTCATCCGCCAGTAATCCCGGGTCTGTGCGACACCACCGTAGAGGTTGACCTGAATGTCGCGCGCTGCTGAATCCGCCCACTGCTTCGCGAAAGATTCCGTGTCGGTAAACCAGGAGCTGATAAAGAAAATCAGATCGGCGTTGGCTTTCTTGATGTCCTGGAGAATCGGCAGATACATCGTGCCACGGGGTTTCACCGCTTTGCTGTAAACCACTTCCAGGCCGCATTCCTGAGCCATTTTTTCCCATGTGGGCAAATTGATGTAGCTGATCCCCTTGCGCCATTCCGTCGTCCAGGCAAGGTCTTCCCAGAGGAAAGCGATCCGTTTCGTCTTCTGATACTGGGGCATGGTTTTGCAGAAGAAATACTTGGTCTGGGCGTAATGGGCCGGCTCGGGATCCCAATCGCGGAAGTTATGATCATATTTCGGAGCCTGATCAATGATCCGGGCTGTCAGTTCTGCACCCATAGGCCCGTTGAAAACCAGAATGTGCGGATACTGTTTTGCCAGCTGACCGGAAGCTTCCTGTACAGCCAGACAGATTTCCGTCCGGCCTTCCACCGAAATAAATTTTGCTTTGTCTTCCATCACCAGTTTGCGAAACGCCTCAACGGACAGCGACGTGTCGCCCTTGTTGTCCATGGCCACATATTTGACCGGCCTTCCCATGATGCCACCCGCGGCATTGATTTCCTCCACCGCCATTTTCTGGATGTCCATGCAAGGCCTGGTCCCGGGAGATGCCACCATGCCGATGTATCCGATCACAAACGGTTCACCCTTTGGCTGCGCACTGGCAATGGGTGGTGAACCGACTGCAACGGCAATCAGCAGCATCAACGCTGTAAAAACAACAATGTTAAACCTTCTTGATCGTTTCATCATTTTCCCCTCCTCCTTATGACAAACCATCAACCATCTTTGATCAAATTTCCGCCGAATATTTGATCCTCCTATACATTCAGATATTTTTTCCGGATGTATTCGTTGTCTTTTCCAATCTCACTTGAAACCCACTTGACCCGGGGAGGCGATTCCGACATTTTTACAAAATTGGCGCTGATGGTGTATTTCCCCAGTTTTTCATCTTCCACTTCCTGAAAGGCATTGCGAATCTGCCACTGCCTGTTTTCCATCGCCGCTTCCGGCGTCATAAGTTTCATGATAATCGGCACCCCGCCTCCACGCCATTTGGAGCGGGCGGATTTTTTGCTGTAATTCAATGCCATTTTCACCAGCTCGTCACCGGTAAACAAAATGGTTTTCTCCTCGATGATCCGGTGAAGGTGAATCGCCTGCTCCAGGATGTCCGGAATGCGGTCCGATGAATAGCGCCAGTCATCTTCCTGTTCCCAGAGACCGAGAATTTTTAAAAGAGCGCGAAAGTCATGGTCGCGTGGGGCGGCAATGGCCACAAAGCCGTCTTTGCATTTCCAGTGTCCGTAAGGGTACAGGATGAAATCCAGAACACCGATTCGCGGGCGTGACTTTTCCCAGGTAAAACCGATGGTGGCCGGCATACCGACCATGGATGAATACGCATCCATACCGGCCACATCCACCATCTGACCCTGGCCGGTGTTTTGCCGGTGGAGAAGCGCGACCATGCCGCCCAGGGCCGCGGAAAGCCCTGAGATATACCATCCCACCCACATGCCGCCTCTGAGCGGCCAATTCAGGGGCTCGGGTTCGTTGGGCGGCGCGCCCATTTGCGCGGGAAGCCCGGAACCTGTCTGTGATGTGATATCTGTGTCCGGCATTTTTGCAGATTTTTTGGCTTTCTCTGTATACTGGCCATAAGGGGAAAGCGCGATATAGATCAGCCCCGGATTCTGCAAACACAATTGACGGTAACCAATTCCCCAGCCGTCCATCTCGCCCGGTGCAAAGCTTTCAATAACTACGGCCGCTTTTTGGGCAAGTCGGGAAAAAGTTACCCGGTCTTCTTCGTTGTTCCTGACATCAAGCGTTATATAGCGCTTGTTGCGCCCTTCAAACATAAAGGGAATGCCCACGCCCTGAACCGTCACACCAAAAGGGGTGATCTGGCGTGCGGGATCGCCGTCGGGCGGTTCAATTTTAACAACCTCCGCTCCAAACTCGGCAAAAAAACTTGCGGCGACAATCCCCCCAAAATTCGCTGAACTGACATCAAGCACGAGGATATCATCGAGCGCTTCCGGTTTCCCTTCAACCTTCATCATTTCGGCAAGCCTTTTCCCGCGGTCGCCGCCCTTGCCTCCGTGTCGGGTATAGACTTCTTCCCTGGCGCTCATCATTTAACCTCTTTTCCGTAATTATAAATGGGATCCTCGCTCAAATTATAATAAACCGGCGGCTTCAGTCCCGGCCGGTCATCGAATGTCCCGATGACCTTTTTCTTTTCCAGGGCCAGAATTTCGTCCTCGGACAGCCCCAGAAACTTCTTGAGCACAATCCGGTTATGATAACCGAGCGGCCTGGCGAGCCATCTGGTACGCGAAGGCGTTCCGGAGAGCTGAGCGGATGGGCCGGCGATGACCAGATTGCCGTAAACATCATCCTTGAAAAGAACCACACTGCCCCGGTTGCGCCGCCATTCATCATTGGCGATCCTATAGTCATCCGCCACCTCCGCCGCAGGGAATCCCTGTTCGTCAGCGAGACTGACAATTTCCTCGCAGGATTTTGAACGGACCCAATCGACTGCGATCGCCGTCAGCGCATTCGCGTTTTCAGGCTTTAATCTCTCCAGGGTATCCGCAAAACGAGGATCGGAGATCAATTCCGGCCTCCCGATGGCCTCTACAAAATTTTTAAACTGCCCGGCCGTTGCGCAGGCCAGCGCCAGAAATTTGTCATCGGCTGTTTTAAAGATGGACGCCGGCATCATCGAGGGATCGGTATTGCCCGTTCGTCCGATCGTCTGTTTTGTGACCGAATAATAGGTGTAATGGAACAGCATGCGCATCAGCCCTTCGGTTTGCGCCATATCGATATACTGTCCCCTGCCGGTTTTTTTCCGGTGATAAAGAGCCATTAATACAGACATGGCTCCGACGTTTCCGGGAAAGAAATCGCCGACATAATCCGGCAGTTTATAATAAATGTCCGTCTCCGGATATCCATTGAGTGTCAGAACGCCGCTTGCGGCCTGGGCCAGCAGATCCCATCCCGGGAAATAGCGCATCGGGCCGAACTGACCGTATGTGGAACAGCTCAGAAAGATGATTTTCGGGTTGATTTTTGATATTTTTTCATAGCCGATGCTCCATGCGTCCGCTGTTCCGGGTGCAAAGTTTTCAATCACAACGTCCGCCGTTTCCGCCATTTTGTAGATCAGCTCTTTGGATTCTTTGAGCGCCAGATTGACCGATATAAAATATTTGTTCTTGGTGATGTTGTGCCAGATGGGATTGGAATGCTTCCAGTATTTTCCCCAGTACGTGGCCGGTCTCCACAGGTCGCCGTAGTAGGGCAGCTCCAGCTTGATGACTTCCGCACCGTAATCCGCCAGAAGCCTCGCAGCGATGGGGCCGAAGATGACGTGGGAAAAATCCAGAACCCGGATGCCCTTGAGCGCTTCCGGTTTCTGACCTGCCTCGTCAGGATTGAAAAGCTTTGCCGTGTAGGAAAAATAATCTTCCATCGTCATCTCCCCAGGTATGCCTTTTTCACCAGATTATTCTTCATCAGGTCTTTCCCGGTTCCTTCCAGAACGATCCTTCCTTCCTGAATGATATATCCGCGGTCGGCAAGCTGCAGGGCGCGCAGGGCGTTTTGCTCGGTCAGCAGAATGGTCAGGCCCGATTGGCGCAGTTTGCCCAGTGTTTCGTAAACCTCATCCACAATCAGCGGCGCCAGGCCAATTGACGGTTCATCCACCATTAAAAGATGCGGGTTGGACATCAGCCCCCTCCCGATTTTCAACATCTGCTGCTCACCGCCGGAAAGCAGACGCGCCGACATGTTGGACCGCTCTTTCAGGATGGGAAAAAGGCCGTACACGTACTCGAGGGTTTGTTTTCTTTTCGACCAGGATGTTTTCCGATAAGCGCCCAGGACTAAATTTTCTTTGACGGTCATGTATGGAAAACTTTTCATCCCCTCCGGAACCTGCACGATTCCCCGATTGACAATTTTGTGTGAAGGCAGTCCCTGGATGGCTTCGTCGCGAAAAATGATTCTGCCGCTGGTACCCGTCATCATCCCCTGAATCACATTCAAGATTGTGCTTTTGCCTGTACCGTTCGATCCAAGAATCGTCACGATCTCCGATTGCCGGATATTGAAGCTGACGCCATGCAGCGCGGGAATAACTCCGTAAGATGCGCTTAAATCACTGACTTCAAGCATATTCCCTCCATCCTCTGCCCAGATACGCCTCGATGACGTCACTGTTGTTGACAACTTCATCCGGCGTCCCTTCAGCCAGCTTGGATCCGTAGTTGATGGCCACAATCCGGTCGGCCGCTTCCATTAAAACCGCCATGACATGCTCTATCCAGAAAACCGTGACACCGAATTCTTCCTTTGCTTTACGGATCATCCTGGTAGCGTTTTTGGCTTCGCCCGGATTCAGCCCCGCCATGACTTCGTCGATAAAGATGAGCTGCGGAGTGGTCGCCAGGGCACGGGCCAGTTCCAGCATCCTCAGTTCATAGAAAGTCAGGTCACGCGCCAGGATGTTGCGCTTGCTGAACAGCCCCACGAATTCCAGGTAGTGCGTGGCATCGTACATGGCGTCCTGGAAACTCTGATTGATCCTTTTTTTGCCGGAGATGGAGCTGGCCAGAACACTGGTCAGCGCGGTCAACTCGGGAAAGGGGCGCGGAATCTGATAGGTGCGGGCAAGCCCCATGTGCGCTCTCTGGTACGGCTTCATCCGGGTGATCTCCACTCCGTTCATTTCAATTTTGCCGGAAGTGGCGGGACAGTATCCGGTCAGGCAATTGACCACCGTCGATTTACCGGCCCCGTTTGGGCCGATAAACCCGAGTGTTTCCCCTTTGTGAATTTCAAAGGAGACATCGTTGACCGCGATAATCCCTCCAAACCGTTTGACCAGATTGCTCACCTTAACCAATGGAGCCATGACTCCTTACCTCCGTACATGAATGGTCGGTAAATACTCGCGATAGCGGCGCTTCCGGTACAGGCCAAACAAACCTTCCGGCAGGATGAACAGTAAGACCAGCAGAATGATGGGGAATAGTACCGGCTGGATCGGCCCCATGAAACGAATCATCAGCATCTCCAGGAAAGCGATAAAATAACCTCCGACCACGCAGCCGAAAACCTGGGCGCGACCGCCAATCATCAGCACCAGCAAGACCTTCAGCATAAACGTCAGGGGCAGGTAAGTGATGCCCGCAAATGAACTGAAATAATGGGCATAAAACCATCCGATGATGCCGATCATCGTCGAGGCGGCAACAAATGCGATGATCTTGACCTTGTTGATATTGACGCCGATGGAATGGGCAACCTCCTCGTCATCATTGATCGCCGCCATAATCAGTCCATAGCGGGATTTGAGGACCTTGTTGATGATCCACAGATACGCGAACATGATGGCCGTCGAAAAGTAACCGATGATCAGAAAGTTGTTTTTGGCGTTCCCCGTGTCCAAAAGAGGAACGATGCCGAAAAGTCCCGTGTCGCCCTTGAAGATATCGGTATAAATGAAAGTCACTTCCAGAAACACCAGCGGCAGGAGCAGGGTGAGCAGAACATAATAAAGCCCCCGTGCCATAATGACCAGCGGGCTGAACAAAAGAGCGGCCAACATGGACATCAGGATGGCGAAGGGAAGGGTTGTCAGGGGTCCCCAGCCATAGGCAATGCTGAGCAGCGCCGCCGTGTAGCCCCCTACACCGATGTAAAATTGCGGGCCGAAATTCATGCGCCCTGTCCCGATGGTCATCAGGGCAAGGGGCATCGCGATGGCGGCATAGATGTTTGCCGATATCATCGTGTTGATCAGGCCGGGATTGACAAAGTAAGCTATGACAGGGGCGATGACCAAAAACAGGGCCCAGAACAGCGTGTTTCGCCAGTAGCGGGGCTCGAGCGTCCATTCCCACTTTCTGGTGCCAAGCCGGATGACAATGCGGTCCCGCTTTAATTCCGTTTCTACCATAGCGATTCACTCCTTGCTAATCCCTGGGGCCGGATGACAAGAGCAATCATCACCAGAATCAAGGCCGATAAATTCATGAAACGAGGTTCTCCAATCACATTACAGACGATGGCGTGGGTGAATCCGATCAGAAAACTGGCCATGATGGTGCCTTTGATATTCCCCAGCCCGCCCAGAACGGAAACCAGAATCGCCGTGGTCATATAAAGCCACCCCATGCCCGGCTCAACGGACCAGACCGGAGCAACAATCAGCATTCCAATAATGACAGGCAACAGCACAATCATCATCGTGAATACATAAAGGCTTTCCACATTGATGCCGACAATTTTCGATGAATAAATATCCTGCGACAGGGCCCGGATGGCCATCCCTGTTTTGGTTTTCACAAAAAAGACAACAAAGGCACCGGTCATCACAAGAGCAATCACGGCACCGATCACAAGCTGTTTGGGAACCACCACTTCTCCAACCTGGAATATTCCGTCCATGAGCGTTGTGTCCAGATAGACACCCGCCTGTACCGGATAGAAATAATTGGCAGCCTGTTCAACAATAAGGGCCACCAGAAGAAGTGCCGTTAAAAGAACGTCCTCTGTCGTGAGGTATTTTTTGATAATCCCTTTATAAATAAGTACTGAAACAACAAATTGAATGACGACCATACCCAGAATAGCCGGGATCAGGGACCAGCCAAGCGCCGACATAAACATCCATGTACCATAAACGGTAAGAGGAAAGATGTATGCGTATCCGAGATGGAAAATACGCAGCACTCCGCAGATCAGGGAAAAGCCGAGAGCGATCAGAAGATAAATGGAACCCAGCACAAAAGTATAGATGATAACCGTCTGAACATACGTCCACATGTCATCGCATCCTTAATGTGAAAAAATTGAATTATGGTTTAAATCAATGGAGACAACAAGTTTCTGTGAATCTCAGAAACCACTTCCTGCGCTTTGATCACCGACAGCTAACGCAAAAACCGTCGGGTTGGATAGAGATGCAAAAGCGGCTGTATTCTGACAAATCCCGTGTATTCGTTGTCGAATGAATTGCAGAGATGAAATTTGATGTCTTATGAGCGAGGGGAAACAACAGGATGGCGCAGTAACATGCAAGATCTGCGTTAAACTTTTATGAAAATTTTGCGAATGGGTATTTGCACTGACAAAACAATGGTCCATTGCAGCAAGCGGCCTCCAAAGCATAAGGATCTCGAGACTGTTCCATCTTCAGAAAAACCGTTTCAATATGCACATTCCCACATATACATCAATACAACGATCGTTGTTTTTAAAAAAGTAATGCAAACAATCCTCTTTTGTCAAGCAATATTTAAGCAATTTTCACACACTACACGACCCATTTGAGGCGCAATAATGAATGTTATTGGTTGGATATCTTTAAATGCCCGAGAATTGCAGGTGAACCACTATTTTTCAAACAGAGTTCATGCCTGAATTAATCTGGCGGCGATCGTTCCCGCAGGGGGAAATGCTTCCCGCACTAACTGCGGGAAGCATTTAATTGAATTGAGACCGCCCATGATAGATGGGGTGACAGGAAACGTCTGGGGCGATCAGGATTGCTGTGTATTTGTAAAGAGCCCTAAGGTTCTCTTTGTCATCATGACCACTTCTTATGGATCGAGTATAAGCAAACCCAAAGAACAAGTCAATGAGATATTCGTTTTAATTCAAACTATATTTACCTTGACTTCATCCAACTTGAATGTATGATTTCATGAACAATATGTTGGTCTAAACCGGCGTTTATCTTGCAGGGACTCCGTTCTTTATATGCAGGATATCAAACAAAAATTTCGGGCCTTCAAGTAACAGGGGCCAATTACAGGAAGAATATCATGGGCAAAGGAAAACAAACAAAGCAATCATTCGGCCAGAGCATCAGGAATTATCGGGAAGGCAGGAAATTGAGCATCAGGGAGCTGGCGCATGAAACCGGGTATCCGGCCGACCTCCTCGAAAAGGTTGAAAAAGACCTGGCAACGCCTCCGGTGGCCCTTGTTTTACAATTAAGCCGGTCGTTGAAAGTTGATGTAGAGAAGCTGGATCCAAATGAAAGTAAAAAGGCCTCGTCGAGGGTAAAAAGTCAAAAAAAGCGGGCAGGATCATACGCTTATACGCAACTTACCAAGTCCGGTTCCGATAAGCATCTTGGTGCATATCTTGTCACGATCGAACCTGAAACGGCCCATGAGGGCGTTGAATATCACCACGAGGGCGAAGAATTCATCTATGTGTTAAAGGGCAGGCTGTCGATTTCGGTTGGAAAAAACACCAGCCTTCTTCAACCGGGCGATTACATTCATTTTAATTCCGCCCTTCATCATGCATTGAGCAACCCGTCTTCCGAAAAAACAGAACTGCTCGTTGTTCTTTACATTCCATGAGGTGCGGCAATGTCTTTTGAAATATCGAGTGAACAGGAAATGATCAGGCTCATGGCCCGGGATTTTGCAAGAAAAGAACTTGAGCCGATGGCTGCCCGGTGGGACCGGGAGAGTATCTTCCCGGTAGATACGATCAAAAAAATGGGGGAGCTCGGCCTGCTGGGAATGATGGTTCCCGCCGAACTTGGAGGCTCAGCTGCCGGCGCAGTGGCCTATTCTCTGGCACTACAGGAAATAGCCTTTTCCTGCGCATCAAGCGCGGTGACCATGTCCGTAGCCAACTTATCCACGGAGCCGCTTCTTAAGTTCGGCACGCAGGAACAGAAAAAAAAGTGGCTCACCGGCCTCGCTGAAGGATCGCTTCTTGGTGCATTCGCATTGACGGAACCCGGTGCAGGCTCTGATCCCGGCTCAATGACAACCAGCGCAAAGCTTCAGAAGGACAAGTACATCATTAACGGCACCAAGGTATTCATCACTCACGGACAATACGCCGACGTCATCAATCTGATTGCCAGAACCGGTCAGGAGAAAGGCACAAAGGGACTTTCAGCATTTATCATAGAAAAAGGAACTCCCGGTTTTAAAATCGGCACAAAAGAAGAAAAACTCGGCCTGAGGGCCTCCAACACGGTTGAGCTTGTTTTCGAAGACTGTGAAGTCCCCGTAAAAAATCTGCTGGGAAATCCCGGTGAAGGGTTCAAGGTCGCGATGCTCGCACTCGACAGCGGAAGAATCGGCATCGCGTCTCAGGCCGTGGGCATTGCCAGAGCCTGTCTGGAAGAAGCCATCTTTTATACCCAGCAAAGGCGTCAGTTCGGAAAATCCATCAGTTCATTTGAAGCCATCCGGTTCATGGTCGCGGATGCGGCAACAAAAATTGAAGCGGCTTCGTGGCTGACCCTTGCGGCGGCCGACCGTAAAGACAGAGGCTTAAAATTCACCCGGGAAGCCTCCATGGCCAAACTATTTGCCTCGGAGACGGCTAATTCCAGCGCCTATATGGCACTTCAGGTGCATGGAGGGTACGGCTACACAAAGGATTACAAGGTCGAGCGTTTATACCGGGACGCCCGCGCAACCACCATCTATGAAGGCACCTCGGAAATTCAGCGCATCGTTATCGCCAGAGAAGTTTTCAAGGAATGAAGAACATCATCGAAATGTTTCTTTCAAAGCAGATACCAGAGCGATTTTGTATTACTTTGTAGTACGATAATCAGTTGATTTCTTTGTACAATACCCCTTAAGAAGTATTTACATGCCCGCCATTATTCGATAATGGTCAACTGCAATGAGAATACCTTTTTGCTTACGCGGTGTTTTAGGTCATCGTTTGCGGCAAATCTTCAGAAACATTACCGACAGTAGCCTCTGTCTTAAAGACTCATAACAGATTGTTGCTCATATCCCGAACAAGCGGTCTGTCGCAATTTCTTTATTTAAGGTATGGATGATTACGGGCATCGTTTCTTTCAACCCGTAATGAATATACTTTTCTAATTGTAAAAATCGTCAGCCCGCGTTTGGGGCCCGTTTCCCGTTGACAGACAGGGTGGCGTTGCCTATACTTCAGAAAAAACAGGAAAGCTCCCGATTCTTTTATGACGGATTCTGAAAACGACAAAGAAGTAAAAAATCTGGCAAAGACCGCCCACAATCTGCGGAAAGAAGGCAGGTTCAGAGAAGCCGAGGCGAAATACCTTAAAATTCTCGAACTGGAACCGGATAATGTGCATGCCCTTGCCGGCATCGGAAATCTCAAATGCAAAACAAAGCAATTCAAAGAGTCCCTTCGCTACTATCAGCGCTGCCTTGAAATTGATGACCATAATCTCTATGCCCTGGCTGGCGCCGGAGACTGTTACCGGGGTCTTAAGGACATGGACAATGCTTTGGAATCCTGGTTGAAATATCTGTCATTCAACCCTGATGATTATAAAATCATCACCAGAGTAGGCGATGCGCTCAGAAGAAAAAATGATCTGCCGGGTTCCAAGAAATACTATCTGCTTGCGCTGGAACATCGACCTCAGGACCCTTTTGCTCTCATGGGCCTTGGTAATGTTTGTGAAAAAATGGGGAACGACGAGGAAGCGCTTTTATATTTCAGGAAACTTTTTTCTTCTGCTGATTATGCAACTTTCGCCACAACGTCAGCAGCAAACATTTACAGAAAAACAGGGAAATATGAAAAAGCCATAGAGCTCTACGAAGCCGTACTTGCGGGAGATCCGAAGAATTCTCACGCATGGAACGGCAAAGCAGATTGTTTCAGGGGAAAGAAGAAGTATGAAGCCGCCATTCATGCCTGGAATCAAGCACAAAAATATGGAATGAACCGGGCAAGCGCCATGACCAGAATAGGCGATTGCTATTTGAGCATGAATGATCTGGAAAATGCTCAAATCAGTTATCAGATAACCCTTGCGGCGGGTTACGACAAATATGCCTGTTTGGGAATGCTTCGAATATATCTCAAGAAAAACAAAATAGATAAGGCATTTGAGACGCTGGAGTTGCTGAAGAGAAATGAACCCCAGGATCCCCGAATAGCTTCAGAGTATAAGAGCTTTATAGAAAAATATCCTCATGTGACACGAAACGAAAAATGATTTATATTGACAGGTAAATAAAAATAGGGAGAATCCTTGATAAGATTTATAAGCAACAGAAAACTTATCCTTATAATAATCAAATATTACAGGGGAGGAAATGATGATGCCCAAGTCTAAACTGATCAGATCGTTTGCTTTCATAGTGCTTTCATTGTTCATACTGCAACTTACCGGTTGTACAAAAACGTCATTGATTGCTGCGGCAAGGTATGGTGATGTCAGCACGACGTACAAGCTTCTCAAAGAGGGCGCTAAAGTCGACGAGCCCAATGAAGCAGTCTGGAATGCAACACCGTTATTCTGGTCGTTGTACGAGTGTAAATTTGAGACAGCGAAAATTTTATTGGCAAAGGGAGCCAAGGCAACCGCGAAAGATTCCTACGGTTATTCTGCGTTGCAAATGGCATCTGCCTGCAAGAATGCAGAGGCTTCCGTCATCGAGGATCTCATTCAAAAAGGAGCAGATGTCCATCACAAGAGTGAAAAGGACGGTTATACAAGTTTACATTATGCATGCATGTCAGGCACGCCTGATGTTGTGAAATTGTTGATCGACAAAGGCGCCGACGTAAATGCTGCTGATAAAAAAGGAGCAACTCCTCTCATGCTTGCTGTAAAAAGCAATTCCATTCCCAAAGTGGAAATTTTACTGGAAAGAGGGGCGAATATCCATTTAATTGATAAGAAAAAGAAAACCGCCAAGTCCTATGTGAAAGGTCTTCTCAAAAAGGACAAAAATATGACGGAGCTTCTGGAGCGTGCTGAAAGCAGCAGACCTAAACCGGCGGAATAAACCTGTTAACGGATACTGATGATGAAATTCCTTTAAACCGAATGCAGGGAACGGCTCTTGACTCCGGTAAGCACCGTTCCCTGCATGATTTTTTACCTTGCCTGCAGCGCCCTGCCGATGGTCATGATTTCAGCTTCCTTGGTTCCTTCATATAGCTCCAGGATTTTCGCGTCCCGATACCATTTCTGAACGGGATACTCTTCAATATAGCCATAGCCACCGTGCAGTTCCACCGCGTAATTCGCGCAAAAGACTGCAGTCTGCCCTCCATAGAATTTGGCCATGGCGGCCAGGGTATAATCCGGTTTTCCCTGGTCGATCAGCCAGGCCGCCTTGTAAACCAGCCCCCGCAGCGCTTCTATACGAATGGCCATTTCTGTAAGTTTCATCTGCGTGATCTGGAAGGAACCCAGCGGAGCTCCGAAAGCTGTCCTTTCCTTCACATATTTAATGGTGGTTTCCAGGCAGGCTTCCGAAATCCCTAATGCCTGACCGGAAACCATGATGCGGGTGATATCAAAAAAATGCATGAGCTGGCGGAATCCCTGTCCTTCTTTTCCCACAAGGTTGGATTGGGGGACCCGGACATCTTCAAACGCGATTTCAGCAGTATCACTGGCGCGAATACCCATTTTCCCATGGATTTTATTGCGCGTAATCCCCGGAGCGTCCGCCGGAACGATAATCAGACTGAAGCTGTTGTGCTTTTTTTCTTCCGGGTTGGTGATACACTGGGCAACCATAAAATCGCATATGGTCCCGTTGGTGATAAACATTTTATTGCCGTTGATCACATAGTCGCTGCCGTCTTTTACCGCCCTTGCTTTATATCCGGAAACATCCGTTCCGGCATTCGGCTCCGTATAAGCGCCAGCACATACTTTTTCGCCACTGCATATCGGAGGCAGATACATTTTTTTCTGCTCTTCCGAGCCGTAATTCAGAATGGATTCACAGCCGAAACCTGATGCAACAATGTTCAGGCCGATGCCCATATCGACCTTCGATACTTCCTCTGTAATGATGGTATTGCCTAAAATGCCCGCGCCCGAACCACCGTAGGCTTCCGGGATCCATGCTCCAACCAGTCCGTTTGCAGCGGCTTTTTTCCGGATCTCCGGTGTATACTTTTCATGCTCATCGCACTCCTGCGAAACCGGACCAACTTCCGCCACGGCAAATTTATAGGCCATTTCCTTTAACATCTTCATCTCTTGGGTAAGTTCAAAATCCATAACGATTCTCCCTTCATTGTTAATGTTCAGTATGCCGTGACGGCGTGTTTTGAAGATGAGCTATTGCTGCACAAAAAATTTTATTTTTTGCTGTAATCGTAAACCCCTTTGCCTGTTTTTCGCCCGAAATTTCCGGCGCGAACCAGCTTTCTTAAAATGGGCGCGGGGCGGTACTTATCTCCCAGTTCTCTGTGCAGTCCTTCGATGACGCGCAACAATGTTTCGTTTCCCACAAGATCAGCCAGAGCCAAGGGACCGATCGGATGGTTACAACCCAGCACCATGCCTTTATCAATGTCTTCAGCCGTTGCCAGGCCTTCATCGAGGACAAAGAAGGCTTCGTTGAGCATCGTGCAGAGAATTCTGTTCACGACAAAAGCCGGGGCCTCTTTGACAACAATGACATCCTTGCCGATCTTTGTGCCCCACTCGCGGGCCGTTTGCAGCGTCTCATCGGACGTTTGATGACCGCGGATGATTTCCAGAAGCTTCATCACCGGCACGGGATTGAAAAAGTGCGTTCCGATAAAGCGGTCCGGTCTTTTCGTAATGGCCGCCATTTCGGTAATGCTCAATCCCGACGTATTGGTAAAAAACAGGCAGCGCTCCGGAACGATCTCCTCCAGTTCCGCGTACACTTTTTTCTTGACATCCATCACTTCGATCACGACTTCGACCACAATGTCGGCGTTTGTGGCGGCTTCCTTCAAATCCAGGGTCGGCTTGATGCGGCCAAGCACTGTATCCATGTGCACCTGTGTCATTTTGCCTTTTTCGACCTCACGGGCAAGATTCTTTTGAATCGTTTTCATGCCGCCATCGACAAACCTTTGTTCAATGTCACGCAAAGCGACATCATAACCCGCCAGCGCACAAACCTGGGCGATGCCGTTACCCATCAGGCCGGCACCTAAAACACAAACCTTCTCAATTTTCATGACAAACTCTCCTTACGTTGATAGTGGTTTTACAATATGATCCGTTAAACGGGTCTGTTCCGTTTAGACAAACACAAGAAAAATAACAGCATCAAATGGACAAAGTCAAGAAAAAACAAGCATCTAAACGGTCGGGCTGCACACAGTGACGTGCAGAGAAAATCTATCCCCTGAATCAAGCATCCCGAAATCCTACACGCCCGAAAACTAAAATACTCCAGCTGAAAGAGAACAACGAGTGATAAAAAGGATCGATATCATAGCTTATAAATTATCCTGCTTGCGTAAACGACCCGCAGTCAACAAAGCAGAAACGTATTTTTTTGTTGACAGATGGGTTTCTTAAGCGTAAGTAATAAGCAAAGATTATACATCGCTCGTTGTATGAAAAATTTGTCATACATCATGAGAACAGGCAATCAGGCAGTTAATCCATTGATACCACGGCAGCATCTATTAACGTTATAAAAAAATCGTTGCAATATTTTCATTAAAAAAAGGAGGGTCCGACAATGAAGAAGTATAAATGGTTTTTATGTTCAATCTTTTTGTTTTCGTTAATCGCGTGGGCCGCGGTTTCATCGGCGGAAGACATTGTAATCGGATACACCGGTCCTTTGAGCGGACCGGGTGCGGAATATGGCCAGGATTGCGCCAATGGCGTGGAAATGGCTGTTAAAGAACTTAATGCCGCGGGCGGCGTTACCATTAAGGGGAAAAAATATAACTATAATCTGATCAAACTCGATGATCGGAGCGATCCTACCCTTGCCAAGAACAATGCCTTGCGTTTGGTCAACCAGAATAAGGCAATCGCGGTTTTCAATCCCATGATCACCACAACGGCATCCATTATGGGGATTCCCGGTTACAACTTCCTCATCATGGCCTACACGAGCATTCATACCATTTTGGACAAGGGTCATCCGATGATTGTTACAGCCGTTCCGAATTTTGTAACTTATGCGCAGCTGATGGCTGATCAGGCATGGGCAAAAGGCTACCGCAACTGCGCGATGGTCGTTACAATGGGCGGTTACGGTGATGCCTGGCGGAAGATATTTAGTCTGCACTGGGCGGGCAAAGGCGGCAGTATCGTCGGTGACTTCCCGGCAAATTATTACACGGAAACCGATTTTTCAACGCAACTGGCTGCCGCTCTGGCGAAAAAGCCTGATTTCCTGTTGATTGGCGGTCCATCGGCTCCCACTGTTCTGGTGATTGAACAGGCCAGAGCGATGGGTTTCAAGGGTGGATTCGTTGTGATTGACCAGGCCAAACCGGATTACATTGCAAAAGTCATCAAAAACATGAACATGCTGGAAGGCATGATCAGCACAGGAGCCCTTAAGGATCTGCCTTTACCTGCCGTACCGGCTTTTGCGGCTAAATATAAAGCAGCCTACAAAAGAGATATGAATGCCGAATGCGTCCTGAACTATAATATGATGAAGGTGCTGGCCCGCTCTATCAACATCTCTCAATCTCTGGATGCCAAAGCGGTCAGGTATTATATGCCCAAGGCTCTGCCGACGCTCGGTGATACAGTACCCAATGAGTTATTCGCCATGAACGATAACGGGTTCATGTACTGCGGTCTCATCATGCAGCAGGTAAAAAACGGTAAATTCTCCAAAGTGGACTACATCCTGGCTTTCCCGAAAACGCAGGCCGAATTTGTGCGATACAAAAAGATGAGCAAGTCCACTGAACCGGAAATGATCCGGTGGGTGCCCATTAATTGATCAAACCGTCATTGGATCGACAACATAACTAATCTCGTAAACAATTCCCCCGGCTGAGACAATCAAAGCGGGGGTTTTGTTTACGGAATTCAATCGAGCAGCGCCACGACTCCATCAACCATCTTGAAGCAGGATGCAGAGGAAAAAATCTCGTCTTGCATCGGGGATGAAAGGCAATACGTGATCAGGTACATGCGAAATTATCGCTTGTCTTAAAAAATATTTATTGATATGTAAAAAGCAAATTTATACAATGACCGTTGTAAGAGACGATATGTATTTACATTGTTTGATTTTAGCCTGGAAGCATAAAGAGCAACAGAACAAAGCAAGGAGAAGTAAAGAATGATGAGAGAAGTCGTTATCGTAAGCAGAGCCAGAACAGCCATCGGCGATTACCTCGGGTCGCTTTCGAGCCTGACGCCGGTGCAATTGGGCGTGACGGTATTGAACGCCGCCATTGACAAATCCGGTATTGACAAAAACCTGGTTCAGGAAGTCATCGCAGGCCAGTGCAACCAGGCAGGTGCGCCGGGAAACAGCGCCCGTCATATTGCTTTAGGCGCGGAATTGCCCGTGGAATCTTTCGCTTTCACAGTCCATCAGCAGTGCCCCTCATCCATGCGTGCATCCGAATTACTGGCGCAGGAAATCATGCTGGGCAAAATTGACATTGGAGCCGCAGTCGGCATTGAAAGCATGAGTAACGCCCCCTATCTGCTTTTCGGCGCCCGAAAAGGCTACCGGTTGAACGACGGGGAAAAGATTCAGGACAGCCTGATGATCGGCGGCCTGGTGGACGCACTGCTGGGTTATCACATGGGCATCACGGCGGACAACATTGCCGACCTGTATAAAATTTCCCGACAGGAACAGGATGAGTGGGCGCTCATGAGTCACCAGCGCGCCTGCGCCGCCATTGAAAAAGGATCGTTTAAGGATGAAATTGTTCCGGTGGAAATTAAAACCAAAAAGGGCCCGGTCCTGTTCGACAGGGATGAACATCCCCGGGCCGACACCAGCCTGGAATCGCTGGGCAAGCTCAAACCCGCCTTCAAAAAGGACGGAACCGTCACTGCCGGCAATGCTTCGGGCCTTAACGACGCGGGGTCTTGTCTGATTATGATGGCAGCCGAAAAAGCAAAAGAACTGGGAATAACACCTCTTGCCCGCGTAGTTTCGTCAGCTCCGGGTTCCGTGGAACCCCGCATCATGGGCATGGGCGTTGTGCCGGCCGTAAAAAACGCTCTGAAATTTGCCAAAATGAAACTGGAAGAGATTGATTATTTTGAATTCAATGAGGCCTTTGCCGCCCAGGTAATCGGCTGCAACCGGGAGCTGAATGTTCCTCTGGATAAAATCAACGCAGTAGGCTCCGGCATCAGTATGGGACATCCGGTAGGCGCCACCGGCGCGAGACTGATTGTCACCATGATCGGGGAGCTCCAGCGGCGAGGCAAAAAATTCGGCTGCGCGGCCCTTTGCGCCAGCGGCGGTCCCGGTCACGCGTTTATCGTGGAGATGCTGTAAAATAGTTGAAGGTAGGTAAAATAAAGAGGAAACATGCCCCATCATGTCTATCCAGGATTTCGCTGATTGACAACCGGGAATTCATCATCAGATTATAACTATTGACCTCTAGTCCATGCAACTTGTTAATTAAATGCCAGGAGGAAACCATCATGGCCCTTAAAACGCCCGAGCAGTATGAAGACAGCCTGCGAAAAATGAATTTTAAAATTTATCTCATGGGGGAACTCGTGAAAAACTGGGTGGACCACCCCATTATCCGTCCGTCAATGAATGCTGTGAAAATGACGTATGAGCTTGCACAAAAGCTGGAACACGAGGACCTGATGACGGTCAAATCCCATCTGACGGGAAATAAAATCAACCGCTTCACACATCTGCATCAGAGTCCCGAAGATCTGGTAAAAAAAGTCAAGATGCAGCGTCTTCTGGGACAGAAGACAGCAGCCTGTTTTCAGCGATGTGTCGGCATGGATGCCATGAACGCGGTAGACAGCACCACTTTTGAAATGGATCAGAAACTCGGAACAAAATACCATGAACGGTTTATTAAATTTTTGAAAATGGTACAGGACGAAGACCTTGTCGTTGACGGAGCCATGACCGACGTCAAAGGCGACCGGAGTCTGGCGCCGCACCAACAGGCCGACCCGGACATGTATGTGCACGTCGTCGAGAAAAACGATCAGGGCATCGTGGTTCGCGGGGCAAAAGCCCACCAGACCGGTGCCGTCAATTCACACTGGATTCTGGTCATGCCGACCATTGCCATGGGCAAGGATGACGCGGATTACGCTGTCTCTTTTGTCTGCCCTGCAGATGAGAAAGGCGTTTATTACATTTACGGGCGCCAGTCCTGCGATACACGAAAAATGGAAGGCGGCACCATTGACGTGGGCAACGCACAGTTTGGCGGTCATGAAGCCCTCATGGTTTTCGACAATGTGTTCATCCCATGGGAAAACGTTTTAATGTGCGGAGAGTACGAATTCAGTGGCATGCTCGTCGAACGCTTTGCCGGTTATCACCGCCAGAGCTACGGCGGCTGCAAGGTCGGGGTGGGCGATGTACTGATTGGAGCAGCGGCGCTCGCCGCCGACTACAACGGAGCGGCAAAAGCGTCCCATGTCAAGGACAAGCTCATTGAAATGACCCATCTTAACGAAACCCTGTTTTCCTGCGGAATCGCCTGCTCTGCACAGGGCCACAAAACGGCCTCCGGCACCTACCTGATCGATCTTTTGCTGGCCAATGTCTGCAAGCAAAACGTTACGCGTTTTCCGTACGAAATTGCGCGCCTGGCCGAAGACATTGCCGGCGGCATGATGGTCACCATGGCTTCCGAAAAGGATTTCAAAAATCCTGAAATCGGCAAGGTTCTGGAAAAATATTTAAAGGGCACTGCCAACGTATCCTGCGAAGATCGGGCTCGCGTCATGCGATTGGTGGAAAATCTGACCCTGGGAACAGCAGCGGTCGGGTACCGAACCGAATCCATGCACGGTGCGGGTTCACCCCAGGCCCAGAGAATCATGATTGCCCGCCAGGGAAACCTGGAGCAAAAAAAGGATTTAGCCAGGAATATTGCCGGCATCAAGGAAAAAAAGAAATAATGAATTAAATCCTCCCGATGAATCATCGTCATCGGGAGGATAAACCCCGCAGGAACCCCGCCTCCCCTCAACAAGATTTTCGCCGCGTCGGCAACATTTTCCCCAATCTTCTAAAAGAGGTTGAAAAATTCCCCAAATCACCATAGAAGATGGCGAAACAGCAGAAATCTTCTCTGCTGAACGTTTCCAAAGGGGTCTCCATGATTTCAAAACGAGCGTCTGGATTTACGTCCTTTATTGTCATGGATGTCATGGCCAAAGCCGAGGAGCTGGAACGCAAAGGCGAACATGTGATCCATCTGGAAGTCGGTGAGCCGGATTTTCCCACGCCCAAAGTCATTACGGATACAGCCATCGCAGCGCTGCAAAACGATAAAACCCGCTACACGCACGCCCTTGGGCTTCTTGAACTTCGTCAGGCCGTCTGCGATCACTATTTGAAGGAATATGGCGTGACAATTTCTCCGCAGCAGGTGATGATCTCAACCGGAACATCCCCCGTGCTGCTTTTTGCCATGCTGGCCATGATCGATCACGGGGATGAAGTGATTGTTTCCAACCCCCGCTACCCCTGTTACCAGAATTTCATTCTTGCCGCGGGCGCGAAAATCAAAGAGATTCAAACATACCCGGAAGAGGGATTTCAATACCGCCACAAAGATATACAAAAGAAACTGACGCGGCGGACCAAAGGCATCATCATTAATTCTCCCTGCAATCCGACCGGAATTGTGATGACCCCCGACCAGTTGAAAGACATCGCCGGATTCGACGGACAGTATATTATCTCCGATGAAATCTATCACGGGCTGGTCTATCAGGACCGGGCACATTCGATTCTGGAATATACGGACAAGGCTTTTGTAATCAACGGCTTTTCCAAACTGTATGCAATGACCGGATGGCGTCTGGGATACCTGATTTTTCCAAAAAGATTCACGGCGGTCATGCAGCGTATCCATCAGAATTTTATGATCTCAGCCAACGCCTTTATCCAGTGGGCGGGAATTGCCGCATTGACCCGGTCCCGAAAAGATGTAGCCAAAATGGTGAAAACCTATGATGAAAGGCGCCGCTACATGCTCGACCGGCTCAGGGACATGGGTTTCACGATCCATGTCGAACCCACCGGAGCGTTTTATGTCTTTGCCGATGGCCGCAGGTTTTTCACCGATTCCTACAGGGAGGCATTCCGGATTACTGAAGAGGCCAAAGTCGGCGTAACCCCCGGCATTGATTTCGGAAGCGGAGGGGAAGGATTCCTGCGTTTCTCGTACGCCACATCCCTGGAGAATATCAAAGAAGGTTTAAACCGCCTGGAAAAGTATTTGAAACGAAAAAGCAATCATTAAAAACCCTTCCAGCCGGCTGCGAAATACCGTAGACAAATCTTTTCGTTTATCGTATTTTGTCGCCCGACAAACTGAAATAATCCGTTGAAGGAGGATATATGACATACAAATACATTGATCTGAAAATTGAAAACCATGTGGCCACAGTCGCAATGGCACGGGTGGAAGCACTCAACGCTCTTAGTCTTGAGTTTGCTTCGGAAATCGCCGCCTGCTTTCGCGAACTGGGGGCTAATGACGACGTTCGGGCAATCATTTTCTGCAGCAAGGCCCGGATTTTCTGTGCCGGACTGGATTTGAAAGAAGCAGCCTCCGGTGCAAGCGATAAGATAAAGGTTGTCCTTGACGTGATCAGAAAGTCCCAACCCTTGTTTGACTGCTGCAACTATATTGAAGAATGCCCCAAACCGGTGATTGCGGCCGTTCACGGCAAATGCATCGGGGGCGGGCTTGATATGGTTTCCGCCTGCGATATTCGTCTCTGCACGGAAGATGCTGTTTTCTGCCTTAAGGAAGCAAACATTGGTCTGGTTGCCGATATGGGCGTTCTCCAGCGTCTGCCGTTGATCGTCGGACAGGGCTTTGCACGCGAAATGGCTTATACAGCCGCCAACTACTCCGCGCGCGATGTGGAAAAGATGGGCCTGGTCAGTCATGTGTATGCCGATCAGGCAACACTCATGGAGGCTGCGCAAAAACTGGCGGTGCAAATTGCGGCCAATGCGCCGCTGGGTATTAAATATACCAAGGAAGTCCTCAATTTCAGCCGTTATGTCAACGTCTATGAAGGGATGGCGCTGGCGGTCCAGAAAAACGCAGCATTGCTGATGTCCGATGATTTGAAAGAGGCCATGATTTCCTTCCTGGAAAGAAGACCCGCCGATTTTAAAGGCAAATAAAACATCCATCGCACAGGTTCAGTGCTTCCATAGGATTGA
>MWDG01000038.1 GCA_002070455.1 Deltaproteobacteria bacterium ADurb.Bin151 | reverse complement strand
GGATTCATTTACCTGGTGGCCATCATGGACTGGTACAGCCGTTATGTCCTGTCCTGGGAGATTTCCATTACCCTGGATACCGGCTTCTGCATCGACGCCATGAAGCAGGCGCTTCAATTTTCACAGCCGGAGATCATGAACACCGATCAGGGGGTTCAATTTACCAGTACGGCGTTTATCGGCCTATTGGAAGACAAAAACATCAGAATCAGCATGGACGGCAGAGGCCGGGCCTTCGACAACATTTTCGTTGAGCGTCTCTGGCGCAGTGTCAAATACGAGGAAGTTTACCTTCATCAATACACAACGGTTCCCGATGCCAGATGTCACCTGGAGCGATACTTCCGGCTTTACAACAACGAGCGGCTCCACGAGTCTCTGGGTTATCGGACCCCTTATGAAGTTTATTTCAAAGAGCAGACCGGATGCTATGAACCAAAAGTGGCCCTGGCATTTTAACAAACAACCGGCAATGGCGTCGTTACCCACAGCCCTCTCTCCGCCATGCTCCGCGGAAGGGCTGCTCCGAGATGGCTGTGGATAACGCCAGTTCCCGGTGATGACCTCATCCGGAAGAAGAATTAACCTTTAACCGTGCAGACATGTCGAATGCACCTTAAACCATCATGTTTTCTGTCTTGACAATGGGGAGGGGCTCACAATTCTTATTTGTCCTACTTCACATTAATTCATTTTAAGATTCATAATGGGATAAAAAATATCTTAGTTTGACTTGCCATAATATATTTTATATCCCGCAACGTCCGGTTCTGTGTTAGCGCTCCAGCGTATTGTGACATCGCCTGTCACTGCTGTAACAGTTCCCGTTAACTCTGCAGAGAATATACTCTCAATGCCGTTGACATCGTAGGTAGTTAATGAATAATAATATGTTCCGGTAGGCAGGTCGTTAATGGTGTACTCTGTTACGTTTCCAGCGTCAATCATCACCGTATATCCGCACAGACCACAGACGTTTGGGTCATCACCTGTGCGGGGAGACTGTGTAGTTTGAGAGGTTGTTGGAGGGGTTGTTGAAAAGGATGTTGGAGACGGCGATGAGGCTGGTATATATCCGCTGACACCTTCCCCCCCTCCACCGCCACAGCCAATAATCACAAACAAGAACAAGCCAAGCAAGACAAAGCATACAGCTTTATTATTTTGCTTCATGGTCAGCTCCAGTCAACTCTTTTTTTTTAACGTCCGGTATTTTTTGCATGACGGGTTCCCTTTTAAGCTAATTTAAAATAAATGTCAACAATATTGAAGTTATTGTCATTGCTTTTATGTCATCAGTGTTTTAAAATTAATGATGCTGTTATGCAGACCGTAAGCCTGCAATGCCCCGGACAGATGAGCAGCATCATATATTGTTACCCTTTGGAAGTATGCATAGTCAAGTTTAACCATTATTATCTGAACCCCGCTGAGAAAAGATATTATATAGAAGATACGATTCAAAGATTTTGCTACATTGATGTTGATAAGAAGAATATAGTGTTTTGCATGACTGTATGCAAACCGCACGAAAAGCATAGGACCATTGTCAAGATGTTTTATTTGATGCCCGGGATCTCATCGCCTATTAGGACTGGCTGGTTTCGGAGGACTGCACCCATGTTACGATGGAAAGCAAAGGCGTTTACTGGGAATCCGTATTCAATATTTTGGAACACAAGATGGCGCTTATCCTTCCAAGCGCAAAAGCGGTCAAAAACTTAACTAGTCGAAAGACCGGCATGAAAGACTATGAGGGCACACAATTCGCTTGGAAACAAATAGCCTAATGATTCTGCTAATGAACACTAACGTTTGGTAAAGATCAAAGATCAATTTAAACTTGGTAAATAGTTCAAGGAGAAATCACGATCCGATTTGACATATAAAATCCCATGAGGTAGATATATAATTAGGAAACAATAATGAATCTTATTTGTAAAGCATATTCAAGTTACGACGATTTCATGAATTTGAAGAATCAGTGGCAGGAATCCGAAAGCCATTATTTTGAAAACAATTTTGAATACTTATCCATGCTACACAAAGAAAAAGTTTTTGATGGCGAACCTTTAATAATACAATTATCCAATTCTGATGGCAAAAATATTTTTATAAACGGAAGCATTGAAGATGTAAATTATTCCCCAAGAATTGCCTACTTCACATTAAGACTAATAAAATTCAAGAAAAGATGTTTTCGTGTACGCCCGTATGCGATACTTGGAAACATAAATGATTATGAAACCGCCGGGGATATTGAAACAGCCCTAAATACATTTTGCCGCAAGAACAAAATTGATTATATTTCTTTTAGTCTTTTATCAAAAGAATCAATAATCGCAAAGTATATACTAAGGCTCAAGAATCCTTTGAAAAAAGATCTGACGCCATTGATCGAAGATCATTTCTTGCTCGAAATTCCTGAGAGCCTCGAAGATTATTTTAAAAAGAAAGATGCGAAAAGTCATTATAACCTTAAACGTATAATGAAACAAGTAGATAATACTTACAAAGATAATACCTCCATCAAGATTTTTACCGCACCAGAAGATGTTGAAGTTTTCTGTGAGCATGCCGAGTTTATTGCTCAAAAGAGTCATTTGAGACCCTTAAATGCCGGCTTCAGATCAACGCAAAATATGATAAAAAAGAAAAAAATATTAGCAAATATCGGATTCTTCCGTTCATATATCCTGTATTTGGATGGAAAACCCTCAGCATTTATTAATGGTATCCTTTACAAAAGAAACTTTCTTACTGAGCACATAGGATTTGACATTCAATATGAAAAATTGAGCGTTGGTTCATATCTTTTATTGAAAGTAATTGAAGATATTGCATCTAATAAATACGCTGATACAATTGATTATAGTTTCGGTTTAGATTCTTATAAAAAAAGATTTTCATCTTTATGTAATGAAGATATCCGCATTAGAGTATTTATTCCAAAAATTTCAAATGTGCTCTTCATGATTAATATTGCTACTTTTACAGTAACTAATAATTTTATTAGAATAATATTAAAAAAAATTGGAATGTATGACAAAATTCGTAAAACGGTCCGAAAAATTTTGCGTACCTCATAGAATGATACCCAGATATCGATCTCCATTTGGTTTTTCAACAATAGTTTCTGGTTTAGTTGGCGGTTGTTTTAACATCAGCATTTCAAGCATAGAGGAAGCTTATGCAAATCATTTTCATATGCCTTATTCAGTGTTACTACCATCCTGCCGCGCAGGTATGAGTTGGGCGCTTGAAATTAACAATGCATCCCACAAAAATGTCCTCTGCTCCGCATTCAATTGTCCAACCGTCTTCGAAGCCATTCTTAGAGCTGGTTCTGAGTTGGTAATTGCTGATATTGAACATGACAGTTTTCTCTTAGAGCACAAATCAATCAAATTATTAAATTGTCAGTCCCTTGTTTTAAGTGAAATTTACGGCTACACATACGACCTTAATCTATGGGCACTCACAGATAGCCTTCCCGGAATCCGGATAATAGACATGGCCATGACTGTACCGTCTCTACATCATTTTCAACGTCTTCGACGTACTGATTTTGCTGTATTAAGTTTTGGCACAGGGAAATGCTTGTATGCCGGCTCTGGTGGCATAGGTTTTTCTCATGATAAAAATTTAGTGCGGGAAGTTAGAAAATGGCGTGATAAATGTATTGAAAAAGAAACTTTACTTTTGTTTATAAAGCATAGTTTAGAAATTTTATCTCGTAGTATTATAAGAGAGCCCGCTTTATATGGTTTTTACTTCAAAAGAAGTACCTTAAAACGTTTAATCAAAGATGAAAATGATGATGGCATTATCCTGGATCAATTAGATTATGTTAAGCAGCCACTATCTAAGGAATGGTATACGCCTACCACTTACATTGACAGATATCTTATGTTTTACAATCTAAAATGCGCTAGTGGATATATTGAAAAAAGGATTGCAATAGCGAAACGCTACAGAATTAACCTAAATGGTGTAGATGGCCTTATACTGCCTCCAATCTCTTCAGACGCCTTAAGTCATTATACAATACGCGTTAATCATCATTTACGAGACAAACTCATTCACTATCTCTTTGGGATGGGTATTGAAACGGGCACTCTTTTCTTCTTTTCTCGACTCTTCAACAGACGCAACTTTCCAAACGCTGCCAGTACAGCCGCTGAAATAATAAATTTACCAATAGATGTGAGAATGCTTTTGTCTGACGTTGATCGGATATGCAACTGCCTACTTGAAGCTTTGAAACAGGTAAATAATTAATTTATTGTTACTTTTACCCCTAGCCTATACGCCATACGGTCGAACCCAACAAAAAGGCAGAGTCAATCGTAACTCTGCCTTTTATTTCTTTCTGGAACTGCCGGTAACAGAAAGAAGTCTTCTTTATTTATTGGGCTAAGCTCTATTTATTCTCCGCGAAATACGCTTTCGTATTTTGAGACGCAGTCATGCTGACGGTGCAAGTTGCTCCCTGTCCTTTGCATGCACCTGTCCATCTGGAAAATTTATAGCCACTGTTTGTCGACACAGTCAAAGTTACTTTTTTTCCGGAATTGTAATAAGATGTGCAGGTCGAACCGCAATTGATTGTGTTGTCACTTGCGGTTATGATTCCCGCTCCTACAATCGTTTTACTGACAGACAGATAGTATGTTGCAGTTGAAACTGGGTCAGCTACAACAGCAGCAAAGTTTGCTGTCACAGTCTGGGCTGAAGCCATGCTCACCATGCATGTGCCTGTACCGGAACACCCCCCGCCAGACCATCCTGCAAAAGTGTATCCGCTGTTAGACGAAGCGGTCAAAGTAACCCCCGCATCCGCGTCAAAATTCGCGTAACAGGTCGAACCGCAATTGATCCCAGAAGGATTGCTTGTTACCCTACCGTTCACGGATGTGACAAACAGGGTGGATTGTGCGGGAAGATATTCATAGGCGCCAATGTCCCATGCTCCGCCCTGCGGCCTTGTAATACCATTATAGTCCGTGGAATATGTTGCAATGAGCGCTTTACCTTTATTGATTGGCAGCGCTCCCGCTTTCAGTTGATACTTGCCATTTGCGCTGTCCACAAAGGGATCTTGTGCACTAATTATACCATTAGCTTCTGCTGTATAACCCGTTGATGAGATGTAAGCGTTGTAATCATGAACGATAACACCACTTGTACCCTCTATGTTCGAAGTCGAACAACTAGTTGTGTTATAGAAAAGATTATTATAAACATAACTAACGGCTGTTAAATTTGTTATTGTCCCAACTCGGACAAACCCTTTTCCACCACAATGTTGCCCCACGATTGTATTATGATGTACTTGCATCCCCGATGATATGGTATCCACATCACTTGTCATGGTAGCAATAAACCCGGACATCGACGGGTTTGTACCATAGAATAAATTATTATATATTTTTAAACCGTTTGTTCTAACTGAATTCCCACTATTTTGATGTAAGGCAATGGCAAAAGAATCTGAATTAACTAAATGATTATTTTTGATAGTTCCATTTGTTACACCATCAATATTGATGTTCTGCCCGTGATCTCCTATGGCAGACGACCAGTTGTCACTTACATAACAGCCATCGACAGTTGCATTAGTGGCTAATCGGATGCTGATGTTGTTGTTCCAGTGAGTAGATAGCACGTTTTTAACTGTAAGGTTTGTCAAAGAACCAGTATTAAGTAGATATACGTCAAAACCAGTATTTGAGCAGGTTTTATCATCAAAACAACTATAATACTTCGTTGCCGCCGGACCCACTGCGGCCAAATGCTGCAGTTTGATGTCGGATAACACAAGACTGCTTTGCCCAACTGCTCCAATCGTAACGGCGTTCCATTGATCCAGTTTAGAGAACCCTTCAGCAGGTCCACCAAAACCATCAGCCATGACGAGTCTAAAACCATAAGCAGTGGGGTTGCTACCACTGCCAGTTGCACCGTCAATTGTTATGTATGATGTGAGTATCCTAAAGGTGCTTAGCTTATATCCGAATGACGCACCGCCATTGTCACTCCACTTGAAAATAGCCTGCCCGTCACCATAAGAACTGATCCATCCGGTATTAGTTCCATGATCCACTGATGTTGCTTTTTTAATCGCAATAACTTTTGTGCCATCAACCGGGGCAGATGTTGAATTAAATAAGTATCCTTCGTAATTTCCATCTGCAATATAATAGGTTGAACCATCTACACCTCTGTCTAATTTAGAAGGAAGTGTAGTATAGGCATTCGTCCAATCTAATCCTGAACCATTGCCGGTTGCTCCAGAACGGACATAATAAGTGGCAGCCATAGTTATTTGTGAAGATATAATGATTAATATACTTGTTACGAAAAACACACCTATTTGTTTTAAAATTCTGTTTGTTTTCATGGTATTTTCTCCATTTTATCTGTGATGTTCTTCAGATTTTTGGAGGGCTCTGAATTTGCCCGGCAGTTCTGCCACCCTATCTTTCTTGAAGACTTAGGTCAGGAACTTTGCGCCCCACCCTTTCAGGAGGTTTGCCCTTTTCAAGCTTTTGCTTCTTTGACTCTCACTTCTATTTTTTGATTTATGGCAGATTTGCTGGACGGATCTTTATGATTTCGGTGCCCGGCAGTTCTGCCGCCTTATCTTCCTATGAAGACTTAGGCCAGTAACTTTGCGCGCCACCCTTTCAGATGGTTTGCCTTTTTCAAGCTTTTGTTACTTTAAAAAATATTCTTTTAAGTTTGATTTGTGGCAGATTTGCTGGACGTATCTTTATGATTTCGGTGCCCGGCAGTTCTGCCGCCTTATCTCTCTCAAGACTTAGGCCAGTAACTTTGCGCTCCACCCTTTCAGGTGGTTTGCTTTTTTCAAGCTTCCGCTTTAATTACTGCAACGGCTATGCCACAAAACAACACCAAAATATTCTACGTAATATCAATCATTTGTAAAAATTGGATCTTTCGGCCGTCTCTTCAAACGGTTATTTTCCCCGTTTCAGCAGGGCAGAATGCCCAATTGAACCATTTAAAAAGGTGCTATGAACTTTGAGGTCACAGGGGCAGGGCTTTCGCCCTGCCTAGCTCCGTCCAGCACCCTGCCATAGGTATAAGAAAGAGCCACTCCTGCGTTACTTAAATTTAACATTAAGCACCTTAAATTTATGGCATAACACCACTGCAGATACTTTTTTCCTGCAACTTTTGGCTTCTGAGATTCTGAAATTTGAGAATTAGTTTGAAGTGCGAAGTTCATAACAACATGAATATTATATGTCAAGGGATAATGTGACTTGTGTCAAATGATGTTGTTCAATAGGAATTATTAATTTCTATTGAAGCAAACGTATAAGGACAAAACACAATCACCGCGACGAGTTTAAATCGATAGCGTAGTGCGTTATAAATACTTTTCTGTCATTCCGGGCTTGACCCGGAATCCAGGAACCTAAGCTAATACTGGATTCCCGCTTTCGCGGGAATGACAAAAATCTGATCTTTTGTAGTTGAACAAAAGTTTCTTTATGTAAAGAAGCGTTAGATACACCACTCTAGACGTCTATTTGTTGCGGTGTGAGTTCCCGTTTCGCGTAAGCTGCATAAATTTTTTCTGCGATAAAAAACTCGAACAAATCTTTGTCAATGTGATTGTCCTTGACCATTGACTCCATGATGTTGAAAGCCTCGGATAAAGCCATTGCTTTTCTATGCGGCCGGTCCTTTGCGGTAAGCGCCTCAAAAACATCGGCAATGGCAATGATTCTCGACTGCAGGGGAATCTCGTCTCCTTTGAGTCCGAAAGGATAACCGCTGCCGTCAATATTTTCATGATGGGCGGAGGCATAATCCCCGACATGGCGCAGTTTTTTAGGAAACGGAAGCCCGGAAAGTATTTTGTGGGTAACCAGAGCATGATTGTTAATGATGTTTCGCTCCTCCTCATTGAGCGTACCCCGCCGCACACATAAGTTATAAACCTCCTCTTCCGAAAGAAGCGGTCTGCTCTCTCCATCCATGAAAAACTCACGTTTGGCAATATCCTTGATTCTGGCAATCTTCTCATCACTCATGAATTCTTCGCCCTTATTCACTTCCCGTAGAAACTGATATTCCTTATCCAGGGCTTTCATTTCCGCTTCGGCACTCCTTAAGACTTTGCTTACAGGCAAATCTTTCTTTTCGGATTGAGCTGCCGTCACATAATCTTTTTTGATTAATTTAAGGCGTGTTTTGACTTCATGGATACGGTCATGAACCGTCTGCAATTTTGTTTTCTTATCTATAAGATACTCAGGAGTCGTTATTTTCCCCATGTCATGCAGCCATGCGGCCATTCGCAATTCCCGCATCTGATCGTCAGAAAATTTCACATCGGCGAAACAGCCCTGCCGTGTTTCATTGATTTTCTTTGCAATGGCCATTGTCAATTCAGCAACACGCCTTATATGGCCGCTTGTATAAGGCGATCGTTCATCAATGGTTGTGGCGATCGTTTTAATAAACAATTCAAAGAGGCTCTCCAGGTCATGAATCAAATGGCTGTTGGAAAGAGCCACCGCCGCCTGCGACGCCAATGACAAAATAATTTTTTGTGATTCTGCCGAAAAATTGATTATTTCGCCGGTTGACGGATCCAGCGCATTCAAAAGCTGCAGAACACCGATAATTTCATTTTCATGATTACGCAAAGGCGTGACCAGCATGGACTTTGACCGGTAACCGGTCTTTTTATCGAACTGTTTTGTCCCTTCAAAGTTAAACCCCTCAACATTGTAGACATCATGAATGTTGATGGTCTTTCCGGAAATGGCCACGTAAGCTGAAACATTGGCTCTATTTTCCCTTCCGTCTTTATTTTTCAATTTAACGTTCGGCCATGATATGGCTTCAGACAAACCGCCCATGTGAATATCTAATGAATTATTTTGAACAATCGCAAATTTGAGTTCAGTTTCATCATCTGACATAATATAAAGGGTTCCGGCATCCGCATTGGTAAGCTTTCGTGCCTCTTCCACAATTATTTCCAGAAGACGATCAATATTTTTTTCTCCGGAAAGAGACACTCCAACTTGAATAAGATGTTCGACTTGATCATGATAGTTGAAGTAGACGTTTTTCTTTTCATTGATCGGCTTCATAGCCGCTTTCGTGATATTTTTTTTACTGCCAACTTTTTCCTGAAAAGGCTTGACGGGAATCAGTCCTCTATGTCTGTCAGATAACATTTTTTACTCCCTATAAAATACACTTTAGTATTTAAGGCATTCATATTTACGGTGCAAATTTCTCCATGGCCCTGGCATTAACCTTTGTCCACTTGGTAAATTTACACTTGCTGTCCATCATCGTGACAGCAAGTGTAACTGTTTTTTCTGAACTGAAATAAGCTTTACAGGTCACACCGCAAATGATCGTGTCATCATTTGTGGTTATGCACCCCGCTTCATGAATCTTTTGACTCTTACTTCTGTCTTTTTATTTATGGCAGATTTGCTGGACGGATCTTCATGACTTTGTTGCCCGGCAGTTCTGCCACCTTATCTTTCGTTAAGACGTAGGTCAGTAACTTTGCGCCCCACCCTTTCAGATGGTTTGCCTTTCTCAAGCTAAAAAAAAATTAACGCAATGGTTATGCCAAAAAATAATTAATTATTTATTTCATAATATTAATAACTTACGCCAATTGGTATTTTTATGTTGCTGAGCATAAGGTCATTTTTTCATTTCGACTGGTCAAATTGACCAATGGTGCATACCGGCAAGGCTAAAATAAAATGAAAAAACATGAAAAGTATCTGGTAACTTTTAACTGATTATTTCTTAGACAAATAAATATAAACAATTGTCACTGCTTTATCCTCCGCTGGCGGAGGTGGCGTGAAACGCCGGAGGTGGTTATCCTCCCCCTGCACCCCCTCTATGAGGGGGACACGAAAAGGAGGCCTCTCCAAGAGGGGGACAATCATTATGTCCTCCGCTGGCGGAGATGGCACGAAGTGATGGAGGTGGTTTATCGCTTCGACAAGCTCAGCGACCAGCTTCGACAAGGTCAGCAACACTAAAATAGTGTTCGCATTTTTTTGCCTAATATATTAATAAGATTGTTAATTATTACTCCGGCAACTAGACATGTCAAACAACATCATGCCGGACTTAAGCCGGCATCTGCATATTCCTGGTTTCCCGCCTCCGCGGGAATGACAAGGATTGTTGTCAAGTCATTAATACAAAAAGGATTTTATGAGCGGGAATTCTTTTACTGAAAAAATCAGGGAAATGATCAACACCAGAAACATCCTGTTTCTTTTATTTTCTGCCACGGCACTCATTGTTGCCTACACACCGGTCAGGGCGCTTTATTCGTCAAACAAAAGCGAATATTATTCGCACATCGCTTTGATTCCCCTGGTGAGCATTTACCTGGTTTATATCAAACGCAAAGAAATCTTTGAAAAAGTAAATTATTCATTCGCTGCAGGGATTTTGGTTTTGCTTCTTGGCATTGTCTTGTTTCTGGGTGGCATTTTGCTTGGCTCGGGGCTGGATAAAAATAACTACGCGTCCCTCATCATGTTTTCCATCTTTATTTTTATCAACGGGGCCTTTATTCTTCTTTACGGTCTTCAGGCTTATCGCAGGGCGTTATTCCCTCTTCTCTTTCTGATTTTTACTGTGCCTGTTCCCACTGCCATCATGGACAGCATCATCACCTTTTTACAGGTCGGGTCCACGGAGCTTTCCAATCTCCTGTTCATGGCTTCGGGCGTACCCTTTGTAAGAGATGGTTTTGTTTTTCAGCTATCCAATCTCAGTGTTGAAGTTGCCCGACAATGCAGCGGCATCCGCTCAAGCATGGCAATTTTTATTGTTTCTGTCCTGGCCGGTCATATGTTTTTAAAAACCCTTTGGAAGCAAATTTTTCTTGTGATCTGTGCGGTGTTGATTACCATGTTTAAAAACAGCATCCGGATTTTAACGCTCTCTCTTCTTGGGAATTATATTGATCCGGTAATTCTTACAAGTTCTCTGCACAGAGAAGGCGGCACACCATTTTTTATCCTGGCGCTGCTGCTTCTGGCGCCGATATTGTTTTTGTTGAGAAGATCAGAAAAATTTGCAGAAAATCGATAAAGGGTTTTTTATTTATTTTTTAAAGAAGCAAAAGAAACCCATACGGATGGATCATGGATTTTAACACAGGGCTTTCATTTTTAGCGGCTGGCGTTACCATTGCTGTGATTGCCGTCAGTATTTATCGCGGTCCGCGTTCTTTTGTCCAGGGTGTCTTTGCGACGGGCATGACGCTGCTTGCACTGGAGGCTGCCCTCACGGGTTTTGCCTATCGTACAGCGGCGCTTTCTGACTTTCTCTTCTGGCAGCGTCAGCTGTATATTTTGTCTTCTGTTGTTCCGGCCATCTGGCTGATGTTCGCAATAAGTTTTTCCCGAACCAATTATTCAGAACAGATCTCCAGGTGGAAATGGGTTTTACTGCTGGCGGCTGCGGCGCCGCTTTCCCTGGTCATCTTTTTCAGTCAGGATTTTATATCTCTGGTTCTGGCTCCCCATGGTTCGAATACCTTGTTTATCCGAATCGGATGGGCAGGTTATCTGTGGCATTTGCTGTCTGTAATAATTTCCATTGCCGTTGTGATGAACCTGGAAAGGACTTTTCGTCATTCCACCGGCCACATTCGCTGGCAAACGAAATTCATGTTCCTGGGAATTGGCGGCATCTTCGCGATCCGGCTTTTTACAGACAGCCAGGTCGTCCTCTTCAATGGCGTGGACACAGGTCTTTATGTTGCGGACCTCGGAGCATTGCTGATCGCGGACATTTTGATTTTGCGTTCGCTGTTCCGTGGCAAACCGCTGGATTCCGGCATTCAGCTTTCACATCAGTTTCTCTATACTTCTTTCACCATCCTGATTGTTGGCGCGTATTTCATATCGCTGGGAGTCATTGCCTGGATTTTACTTCATTTCGAATGGATTAAAAATATCAACCTGATCGTTTTCCTGATTTTTATCACCGTCATCATTCTTGCCGCTTTTCTGCTTTCCGACAGGCTCCGCATAAAAAGAAAACGCTTTATCAGCAGACATTTCAAGCGACCTCAATACGACTATCAGAAAATATGGGGAGACTTCACACAAAGAACCGCCTCCGTCACCAGGACGGATGAACTGTGCAGCATCATTGTCAAGATGGTTTCGGACACCCTGCAAATTCTTTCCGTCAGCATCTGGCTCGTTGATGAAAAACAGGAACAATTGTCCTTTGGCGGATCAACTGTTTTTACAGCCGCCCAGGCTGAAGAAATGACATTTTTCAAACAGGGCGGATCGATGCTGATCAGGGCCATCAACAACCAAAATATGCCGGTTGATTTGAAAGGACGGGAAGATGACTGGGTCTCTGACCTGGCCCGCGCCTATCCCCTGGAAACGAAGGAATCGCAAATCCGTTATTGCGTCCCCCTGAACGCTACCGGACAGTTGATTGGAATCATGACCTTGAGTGAAAAGGTTTACTATGAAGCACTGACTTTTGAAGAATCGGAGCTGATTAAAACAATATCCGATCAGGCAGCAGCATCATTGCTGGGACTGAGGCTTTCCGAGCGCCTTCGCCAGACCAAGGAACTGGAAGCGTTTCAGACCATGTCCGCCTTTTTCATGCATGATTTAAAAAACCTGGCATCGAAACTGTCCCTGGTGACACAGAACCTGCCCAAGTACATGGACAATCCGGACTTTCAGGCGGACGCGCTGAAAACGATGAAGCAGAGTGTGGATAAAATCAACAAGATGAGCAGCCGCCTTTCTCTTCTGAGTCAGAAAATTGACCTCTCTTGTCGTGAAACCAACATCAACGACATGATCACCGCAGCCATCCAGGATCTGAAAGAATATGTCAAGGTTCCGGTACATCAGGACTATCACCCAAACCTGCCCCTGCTGATGATTGACCACGAACAGATGAATAAAGTTTTTGAAAATTTGTTCATGAACGCTTATGATGCAGCAGGCAGTGAAGGCCGGATTTCCGTTTCCACCGCATTACAGGACAATTGGGTGGAAATATCCATCAGTGATTCCGGCTGCGGCATGTCCAGGGAATTTATGGAAAAGAATCTTTTCCGTCCTTTTCAGACCACAAAGAAACAGGGAATGGGAATTGGGCTTTATCATTGTAAAACGATTATTGATGCGCATGGAGGCAAACTGAACGCGGAAAGCGAAGAAGGCAAAGGCACCACTTTTAAAATTCTGTTGCCACTTGGAAGAAAATCGTGAATAATTCCTGTAACGAGGTGTCGTATTGAAAAAGCAAAAGCTGCTAATCATTGATGACGATGAAGATCTGCGCACTCAGATGAAATGGGCACTGACGGGGGACTATGATATCTACCTGGCTGAAGACCGGCCCAGTGCCATTGCTCTGATAAACAAAGAACAGCCGGCTGTGATCACGCTTGATCTTGGCCTGCCTCCGAATCCCGCCGGCGTGGAAGAAGGGTTTGCCGTCCTGGATCACATTCTTGATGAGTACGGCCATACAAAAGTAATCATCATCACCGGACGCAGTGAAAAAGAACATGCCCTGCGCGCCGTCGGAAAAGGCGCTTACGACTTTTTTTACAAACCCATCGAATTAGATGAGCTGAAAGTTGTGCTCAAGCGGGCGTTCCATGTTTCCCAGCTGGAACAGGAACAGCGTGATTTGCGTCAGCGCCTGAGCGGAGATACGTTTGAAGGCATGATTGGAACTTCCTCTAAAATGCAGGATGTTTTCTCCGCCATCCGCAAAGTGGCAACAACCGATGCACCCGTTTTGATCAGAGGAGAAAGCGGCACCGGCAAAGAACTTGTCGCCCGTGCCATTCACCGGCTCAGTATTCGTGCGTCGAGGCCTTTTATCCCGATTAACTGCAGTGCCATTCCCGAGAATCTGATTGAAAGTGAATTTTTCGGACACGAAAAAGGAACTTTCACCGGCGCCCATGTTCAGCGTAAAGGTCGATTTGAAATGGCTGAAGGAGGAACTCTTTTTCTTGACGAAATCGGAGATCTTCCGCTGACCATCCAGGTAAAGCTCCTGCGGTTCCTACAGGAAAAAACTATCGAACGCGTCGGGGGCAGAGAACAAATAGAAGTCGATACCAGGATTCTGGCGGCAACCAATCGTGATCTGGAAGAAGCCATGCGAAAGGCCGCTTTCCGTGACGATTTGTTTTATCGGATCAGTGTTATCAATATTTCTCTCCCTCCCCTTCGGGAAAGAAACGCAGACATTGTCCTTTTGGCCAAAACTTTCCTGGATCGATATGCGAATGAAAGTAAAAAAAAGATCAAGGGCTTCAGCTCTCAGGTGATTGAAGCCCTCGAACGCTACGCCTGGCCTGGAAATGTACGTGAACTGGAAAACCGTATTAAGCGTGCGGTAATCATGTCCGAGGGGAAAAAGATCACTCTGGAGGACCTTGAAATGCAGTCCGTCGCCGGCGTCAAAGAGAACATTTTACTTAAGGATGCCCGGGAACATCTGGAAAAAGAGCTTATTCTGAAAGCGATAGCACGCAATGAAAATAACCTGACCAAAGCGGCATCGGACTTAGGGATCAGCCGTCCGACTTTATATGACCTGATGCAGAAACTTGGTATTCCGAAGTAGAAGATTCACCTGCTTGGAAAACAAAAAAGGCGGAACCAAATTGGCTCTGCCTTTTTTGTTACTCAAGAGGAAAGACGATATTTTTATCGTGATTAACTGATTTTTCTTTTGATTCCCGCTAATCCAATCAGACCAAGGCCAAGGAGGATTATAGAAACGGGTTCGGGAACGGCTGTCCCAGGAAACTCGCCAATGTGACTGAATTTTCCAATGTTTTTGATTTCATAATCCGCTTGATCAAGGTTAACAACTGCAAACTGGAAACTCTCGAAGTTGGTGTACAGATGATGGGTGTACGGATTGTCATTCGTACCGGCTCCAACTTTAATGAAAAAATACTCCGGATTACTCGACAAAAACTCCATTGCATAGATTCTGTTATTCTCATTTGTTACAACCCACATGCTCTCAACAACGTCAGTTTTTGTCATGTCAGCTATTGTGAATGCTGTTCCAAGAACTGAATTGACCCAGGCTACTTCGCCCTCGTCACCGCTATTATCCAGATCTGCAGAAGCTATCAGCAAGTCTACTCCGCCTATGTCTACTGCGGGATCACCAATGGTAAGAGACCATGATGCAACGGGGAACATCAGAATTACAGCCAGCAACCCTATAAGTATTATCTTTTTCATTTTTCGCCTCCTCGGACTATGTTCTGTTATACATCTAAATGCAAACGTCATGCCAATAAAAATCATTATCTACTCAACATTATATACCATTGATATTATTGTTAATATTTTACATCCATTGCCCTTGACCGAAACAGGCGGTTTCCTTTAATTGTCGAAGTTTGTAAAGTTCTTCGACACTAAACCAGCCGTATTCGGCCCGCTTTTCGTATATATTTGAATTTTATAATTTTTTTTGCGGATATGTATTCAGCTTAAAACGTTAAAAATGTCGACGGATTTACGTGGGATGTGATTCAAAGGGTATTAACGTAAATGATTGGCACTGGTTTGTCCTCCGCTGGCGGAGGTGTCACGAAGTGACGGAGGTGGAAGAGGTGAAAATTGTAGGGATTGCTCCCCGAGCAATCCGACGCGGCGCGTTTGCCAAACGCGCCCTACATTCCCCCCCTGCCCCTGAGACTGTGTCACAATGCAGAATGGTCATTGCGAGACGCCTCTCAGGCATCGTGGCAATCTCGTGTATTCGGCTACTTAGGAGATTGCTTCAGTCGCTGTTGCTCCTTTGCAAGGACATTACGACACAGTCTGGCAGACCGGCATCCAGAACTCCTTAATAATACTGGATTCCGTGTCGCGCTTCGCTTGTACGGAATGACAGAAAGGTAATTACGACACAGTTTTCCTCCAAAGGGGGACAAAAAAAGGCGTTTAGACAGGCTCAGCGTCCCGCTCCAAGCAACAGGATCAGCGACCGAAAAAGCAAAGGTTAAACGCAAATCGCAACACATTTGTCCTCCGCGGGCGGAGGTGGCGTGAAACGCCGGAGGTGGAAGAGGTGGAAGTTGTAGGGATTGCTCCCCGAGCAATCCGACGCGGCGCGTTTGCCAAACGCGCCCTACATTCCCCCCCTGCCCCTCAGACTATGTCACAATGCAGAATGGTCATTGCGAGACGCCTCTCAGGCGTCGTGGCAATCTCGTGTATTCGGCTACTTAGGAGATTGCTTCAGTCGCTGTTGCTCCTTCGCAAGGACATTACGACACAGTCTGGCAGACCGGCATCCAGAATTCCTTAATAATACTGGATTCCGTGTCGCGCTTCGCTTGCACGGAATGACAGAAAGGTAATTACGACACAGTTTTCCTCCAAAGGGGGACAATCCTTATGTCCTCCGCGGGCGGAGGTGGCGTGAAACGCCGGAGGTGGAAGAGGTGAAAATTGTAGGGATTGCTCCCCGAGCAATCCGACGCGGCGCGTTTGGCAAACGCGCCCTACATTACCCCCCCCTGCCCCTGCAAAGTGGGACAAAAAAGGCGCTTCGACAGGCTCAGCGAACGAAGGGAAGGAACAAGGGGCAAGGAGTCAATCGCCTCAACGGCTTAGCGCATCATTGATTTTGTCAGCCAGCTCTATCTTTGCAAAGGTTTTCTCTATCGCCTCACCCAACGCTACGCTGGCCTGGTAACCCAATCGGTCTTCTGAAAAAGCAACATGCTCATAGGATGTTGTAGCCTCCACGGTGGTTCGGTACAGTATTTTTCTTTCCTGCATGTCCGCAATGTGAATCGTCATTTTCAGTTTCGTCGTGTATGTATTGGTTGGGAAGTCTCTGCGGCAGTTGATTTCCATCTCTTCAATCGTACCGCCGATTAGAACCCTTATGTGACTGATTTTCGGAATGTTTTTTTCTTTTAAATCCCATGTGTCAACCACACCGGACAAATTATATCCCGCTTTTCTCAAATATTGCCTCATCCCGTCGGCCACCGTATGCGTCGGCCGGGAATATTTCGGAAGCACCAGCACTCTGTTACCGCCTTTTTCAATAACTCGTCCTATGACCAGCGGGTCTTCAATTTTTCGTGTATCGGTAAACTCAGCCACCCCGATGATTGATTGCAGTGCCTTTTCATCCGGTTTCAGATAGAATGGAATAACCGCGTTTTCCGCGTCATAATCCATGCTGATGGAATAGATCCCGGTTGTGGCACAACCTGAAACACTAAAGGCCATGATCAGCAACAGGAATATCAAACCATGCAGTTGAGTCTTTTTCATGAACAACCTCCCTATTCTAAAGGATGCACAAACAAACCGCTACGCAGTTTGGGTTCAAACCAGGTGGACTTGGGCGGCATAATTGCCCCCGCGTCGGCCACACTCATAACCTGTTCCATGGTGGTGGGATAAAGAGAAAAGGCCACGGCATATCCATCCTGATCCACCAGTTTTTCCAGTTCCGCCATGCCCCGAATACCGCCGATAAACTTTATCCGGTCGTCCGTGCGCGGATCATGAATGCCTAAAACGGGTGCGAGCAGATGATCCTGTAAAATGGCTGCATCCAGCCTGGCCACGGGATCTTTATCATCGAATACACCATCTTTTATCGTGATAACATACCACCTGCCGTCGAGATACATACCAAAATCATGTTCACGCTGGGGTGATTTAGCGTTGAAGTCGTTCTCCACGGTGAACTTTTCGCTGATTTTTTCCAGAAACTGCACGACAGTAAGACCTTTCAAGTCTTTCACTGCCCTGTTGTAATCCAGAACCTTCAACTGATTATGCGGGAAAAAGACAGCAAGCACATGATCCGATTCCTGCACCTGGCCTTCTTTGCGCCGCTTTCGGGCAACAGCCGCCCCCGCAGCGGCACGATGATGCCCGTCGGCAATATAAAGTGCGTCCACCTGGGCAAACTCGTTTTTCAGTTCACTGATCAGCCCTTCATCCGTTACTACCCAGGCGGTATGGATCACACCATCGTCGGCGGTAAAATCATATTCCGGCGGTTCGGCAACAACCTTGTCCACGATAGCGTTGATGCGCGGGCGTGACGGATAGCTGATAAACACCGGACCGGTCTGGGCATTCACGTTATCGACATGGCGAATGCGGTCTTCCTCTTTGTCTTTCCGGGTCAATTCATGTTTTTTGATTCTGCCTTCGTCGTATTCCGCCGCTCTCATGACCCCCACAATACCCGTTTGTACCTGTGAACCCATCTGTTGACGGTATATGTAATAGTAGGGGGATGGATCCTGAAACAGGATCTCATCTTTGATGAGTTTGCTGAAGTTGCGTTTGGCCGTTTCATAAATCACCGGGGCGTCCGGCGAAGTCCCGTCCGGCACATCGATTTCTGATTTCTCAACGTGCATAAAGCTCAACGGTTTGCCTTCAACGGCTTTTTGCCCCTCTTCCCGGGTCATCACATCGTATGGAAGAGCTGCAACCTGCGATGCATAGATTGTCTGCGGACGAACTGCTTTAAAAGGTAATACGGAAGCCATCAAAATCCCCTCTGAAAAAAATATATTGTTGCGATGCTAGTAACACAATGGCATAATCCAATCAATATCAAATTGGTTATATCCGGAGAAAAAGATGAAAAATACACTTGTTTTCATTCACGGTCTGGAAAGCACATCACAGGGAACAAAAGCGCAGTATTTCCGGAAGCTGTTTCCTCAAATGATAATTGAAGATTACACCGGTGACTTTCAAAAGCGCATGCAAAAACTCAACAGCCTTCTGGGCGGGTTGAACAACCTGATTCTTGTGGGATCGAGCTTTGGCGGACTGATGGCCGCATGGTTCGCCCTGGAGAACGAGCCAAGGGTAAAAAAACTGATCCTGCTCGCTCCCGCTCTTATTCTGGAGGGTTTTGAAAACGCGGTAAATCAGAAGTTGCAGGTTCCCGTGATTCTTTATCATGGGATCAAAGACGACGTCGTCAATCCAGGCGCCGTAAAAAAAATTGCCGAAAATACCTTTGCCCGGCTGGAATATCACCTGGTCGATGACGACCACCCGTTGAGTAATGTCTTTCCCACGCTCAACTGGCCGAAACTTCTCTCGTAGGGGCTGTCCCGTGGCCTCACGTGACCTTTATGTTATAATTACCTCAGCAACTAAAAGGGGTTTTAATGTAGGGCGCGTTTGCCAAACGCGCCGCTTCGGATTGCTCGGCGAGCAATCCCTACATCTACCATCTCCACTGGCGGTGAATAACCTCCCCCCAGACCCCCTGAGGCTGTGTTGCAATGCCATTGCGAAGGCGCAACAGCGAATGAAGCAATCTCCTAAGCAGCTGAATACACAAGATTGCCACGACGCCTGAAAGGCGTCTCGCAATGACCATTCTGCATTGCGACACAGCCCCCCTCCAAAGGGGGACATACCCTCCTGATACGGCATTCGGCGTGCTCAGGCGAGCACGCCCTACAGGCTGATACACAGGTCAGTCAGCATAAAATTGTTCCACCAGTTCCAGATACTCGGCCAGCAGCTTGCGGCTGACAACGAAAATATGTCCGATATTCTTTTCGATGATGCGGTTGAGATGCGGGCTGGTATAGTGGACATTCCCCTTTTCCACCTGCCCCCAGGTCTGACCGGCCACGCAGGATCCCGCCGGCGCGATGGGGTCCCTTAATCCTTTGTAATCAAAAATTCTAACGCCTGCCTTTTTCAGGATTTTCATGTTCACGGGCTTGCCGTCAAATTTGGGATTGGCAGACGGCAGACAATAGGTGCCTTCATAAATCTGATTGCCGAGAAATACTTTCTGAATCCATTCAATATGCGCGGTCACAGGAAATTTTGTCCCGTGCGTCAACCAGTAAAGGAATGGCGCCGCATCGGCGATGGACTCTTTGATTTCCGCTCGTCCGTAAAAACCTAAAACAACGGTATACTGGACACCGGGCTGGATTTCATTCATTCCCGCTTCAATCACCTGGGGCGGTATATTGACGGCGCCAAAAAGTTCCTTCATCAGGTAAGGATCGTAGTCACGGCGGATGAGGGTACGAATCGGGGCGTGACCGCTATCTTCATCGTCAAACTTCGTGGGAGAGGCCATCAGGGCTATTTTCTTGATATCCATTTGTTTTCCGGATGCCAGCCGCTCCTCGGCCCTTCTTGCCAGGTAAGGCATCATGATCGTTCCGCCCATGCAATACGCCATCATGTAGATCTCTTTGCCGGGATGCCTTTTCTTAATCATGTCAATATAAAGATCGGGGATTGCTTTCCCGTAAAAGTCCAGCCCCAACTCGGTTTCTTCCCATCCCGGATCCCCATGATCAACCAGATAGATAGCGTAACCTTTAAGGTGCAGGGCTTCAACAACGGACTTGCCGGAAGCCAGGTCAAAAAGCTCCGGCCGGTTGATAAGCGGTGTCGCCATGTAGACAATCTTACCGTTGGATTTTATGCCTTTGGGAACCGGATAATAACGCAGACTGACCCGGTGGATCCGGGATCCCTTCACATATTCGTACGCGGAACAGCCAATGTGGCCCCCGGTCGCTCTTTCGGAATATTCTTTGATATCAAAAGCATTTTCCGCATAAAGATTCTCAAGACGGACATAATTTTCAGCCAGATATGCCTCAAAAGAAGTCAACAGGCTCCCGTCCGGCCCGGTTTTGGCAAAGGGAAGATACCCGTTTGCAAACGGTTTTTCCGTAATCAATATCAGCAGGCACTTCAAAAGTTCTTTCATGGCTTTCAGGCGCGTCAAGCCGATGTTATTATATTGATGCTCCAGCTGGGAGAATTCATCCATATAGTTTTTCAAATAGTCTTTTCCCTTCGCCGTCGTGCAGATCCGGCGAGCTTTTTCACGGTTAAATTTACCGTCGATGATGAAAAAACCGGTCAGGGTATAAAGAAGCCGGGAGTAATTTTTATAGATCCAGCCGTTCACGTCAGCTATCGCATCGGGATTTCTGGATGCGCCAACTGCAATGCGTGCACTGGCTTTGATTGGCCTGATGAAAATATCCAAAAGCGCGCTTTGCCATGCCGCAGCGACCGCCCATGGCCCGAACACATTGATATCCTTGCTGATCGTGTCGAGAATCCGTTGATAACCGAACAGGCCTCTCACCTGTGAGCCGATCAGTTTGCTTTTCCAGGCCAGAGCGGTATTCACGGACTCCAGGTTATCGGCCGGTGATAAACCTATGATGGTTAAAAGCTCATCAGGCGTAATTTTAGGTTCCGTGGCATGATTTCCCTTATCCATTGGCGCTCCTTCCTTCAGACCAGACTGAGTGATTTTAACGGCCTATCCCAAGCAATTCTTGTATGATAATATCATACTATATCCCGCCCTGAAAATCAGCCGAAATACATGCCGGAATACTTACCAAAATACATTGACAAAAAAAATCTTCTATATTAAAAATTTACTGAAATTTAAGAATAATCATTGCCGGAAAACTGCCACCGGCACGATCGATCCGGCAATGCAACGAATGAGTGTTTTCGTTGTTTTCTGTAATTTTTAATTATTCAACCAATAATTCCTGTATCACCTATACCTTAACGAGGTAACCATGTCCGAAGAAGGCAAAACATTTCCTTTCAATGAATCCTCCATTTTCCCGTGGCTGAAAGATGCCTCGGATATGTGGCTTAATCTGGCACAAACCATGCCGTCCGGTACGGACTCCGCGCTGAAAACGCAAACCGCCGTACAGAATCGTTTTACCCGGCAACTGGAAACCAATCTGAACCTGCTCAAATCTTTTTCCCGGATGATGAGTGAACCGGAATCCGCTTCCGCGGCCGCCAATTCTTTCAGCGCACTTCCGGAAATTCTTCTGAAAATGGCCGGTTCCGGTTTTGATGTGGCCATGCAGATACAAAATCATTTAATGGAAAAGGCGGGCAACATCGGTAAACGAACGGAAGCCTATAACTTTGATAATCTGGATCAGGACGTATTCAAAGCCCTCACGGAAATCTATGAAAAGGAACTGCGGCAATACCTGAAAATACCGCCACTGGGCTTGACCCGTTTTTATCAGGAACGGTTTAACGAACTGCTGGACAAGCACAATCTTTTTGAAACCACTCTGGCAGAATTTCTTTCCATCCTCTATCTGCCGATGGAAAAATCTTTCAGGGTTCTTCAGGAAAAACTGCAGGAGATGGCCGAGGAAGGGCATCTGCCCAGTGACACGAAAGAAAGTTATGGAATGTGGCTGAAAATACTGGAAGGCCACTACATGAATCTGTTCAAATCCAGGGAATACACAGACGCGCTGCATCGGACCCTGAACAAGCTCGAGGATTTCCTCATTGCCAAAAATGATGCCATGCGTGATTTCCTCCAGCTGATGCCCGTTGTAACCCACAGGGATATGGATGACCTGTACAAGGAATTTCACCTGCTGAAAAAGCGGGTCAGGGAACTGGAAAAGAAAATCAACGTTTTGCAAAAAAGCCAAATGGTTGAACAGTAGCGGCTTTTTATGCACTGGATCAACGATAACCAACGACTTTCGGAAGGAAACCTTCTTTAATGAATTCAACAAAAATCCCCATTGACCTTATTATGGCGCGAATGGCCGAGGATGCGGAAAAGGCGCAGAAGCGCGTTTCCAAAGCATCCGACGTCCTGCTGGGCGAGCTCAACTATGAGCTCGGTCTGACGCCCTACGAAATTGTCTATGAAGAAGACCGGGTCAAATTAAAACACTACTTCCGTAACGAAAACGCGGAAAATAAACTAAAGACGCCGCTTCTGGTGGTCTATGCGCTGATCAACCGCGAAACCATGCTGGATTTGCAGCCGGACCGAAGCGTCGTAAAAACTTTTCTGCAGGAAGGCATCGACCTGTATATGGTGGACTGGGGTTATCCCAAGCCGAAGGACCGATTCCTGACCATCGACGATCATGTAAATGGATACATGAATAACATTATCGATTTTATCCGCGACAGACATCAGGTCCCCAAAGTCAACCTGATGGGCATCTGTATGGGCGGCACGTTTTCCGTTATCTACTCCGCTCTGCATCCGGAAAAAATTAAAAATCTGATCACTACCGTCACGCCCTCGAACTTTGACACGGACAAGGGCCTGTTGCATATCTGGATGAAGGACATTGATGTCGAACGGATGATCCGCACCTTCGGCAACATTCCCGGAGATCTGATGAATTTCGGTTTTCTTCTGCTCAATCCGGCGCGGCTGATGATTGATAAATATGTCGGTTTTATGGAAAACATGGACAACAGGGATTTTGTGGAAAACTTCGTGCGCATGGAGCGCTGGATTTTCGACAGCCCGGATGTCCCGGGAGAAACATTCCGCCAGTTTGTCGAAGACTGCTATAAAAACAACCTGCTGATTCAAAGTAAAATGCACCTTGACGGCAAAAAAGTGGATTTGAAAAATCTTACCATGCCGCTGATCAATTTCTACGGTGAGTACGACCATCTGGTGCCGCCCGAGGCATGCAATCGGCTGACCAGCGCTGTGGGCAGCAAAGATACCCAGGATGTCTGCCTGGAAACCGGGCATATAGGCATTTACGTCAGTTCCAAGTTCCAGCGGCAATTCGCGCCCCGGATTGCGCAATGGCTGAAGGAACGTGATCAGACAGATCAAGCTGAACTGGTCCGAAAGCAGCAGTCCGTGTCGGACATCAAAAAACAGGCGGCAGCAAAAAAACCAAAGACCGCACCGAAGGTCAAAAACAAGCGAGCAGCAAAACCCGCAGGGACAATGAAAAAACCGCTATCTGTACCGCAGCCGATTCATCAAACAACGGCAAAAAGAGGAAGGTCATTGCTCATTCAAAAAATTTCTGAAGCTATTTAAAAAAGGGAGATGGAAGCATGTCAACTGGAGAAGGTTATTTTCAGGCATTAAGTAAACTGAGCAGAGAAATGGGCAAAACGGAGGACCAGGACAAGATGCTGCACCTGATCGTATCCACGGCCGTAAAAACCCTGAAGGTCAAGGCGGCTGTCATCTTCCGGAGAGCTGACGATTCCGCGGATTCCATTAACAACGCAGCTGTTGCCCAGGTGGGACTTTCCAAAAAATATATCCACGCGGGGCCTGCGCATGCCGTCAAGATCAGTCCTCAACTGCTGAAAGAAGGCTACATGTATTTTCGGGACGTTGCAACGGATAAACGGCTGGTCAACCGGGAAGCGAAGAAGGCGGAAGGCATCGGATCGATTCTCTCAGTTCCGGTCATGGACAAAGGGAGAATGCTGGGCATCCTGAGTGTCTATACAAAAGGAATCCGAACCTTCACCAAAGATGAAATCGATTTTCTTTCCATTCTGGCAGAACAAGGCGGCTCCGCGATTGAAATTTCCAACCTGATCAAGAAATTGCGTACCAACACCCAGATCTTCCTAAGACTGGCGGCCAGCATCTCGGAGAGCCTGGACGTCAAAGCCATTCTGCAGGCCATGACTCAGGACATGGTAGAATCCCTCGATCTCAAGGCAGCTTCCGTACTGCTGCTGGAGGATGATAAGCGCACGCTGCAAAGAGTGGCCAATTTCGGTTTGAGTGAAAAATACCTGAACAAGGGACCGGTCAGAGCGGATAAAAATATTGCCGAAGCTCTAAAAGGCCGCACGATCAGCATTAAAAATGCGCTCAGTGACGAGGGCATTCAGTATAAGAAAGAGAAAAAAGAAGAAGGCATTGTCTCCATGCTGTATGTTCCTATCAAATCGAAAGAAGAGATTATCGGTGTCCTGATTGTATACAGCGGACGGGAACGGGAATTTACGGAAGATGAGATCATGCTTGTCACGGCGCTGGCCTTTCAGGGCGGCCTCGCCATCAACAACGCATGCACCTATATGGTTATGCAGGATGACATCAAGGATTTGAAGGAGAATATTTGGAGCCACAAGTCCTGGTTCTGATAACAAGCCGCATGGAATATTCCGCCTCTTCACGTGTCCCCTCTGGGCAACCTTTTTTGTCCCCCTCTGGAGGGAGACTGTGTCATAACGGCTGAATTAAAGGCGCAGGCCGGCATCCAGACGTCGTCCCCGCGAAAGCGGGGAACCAGTTCCATTAATACTGGATTCCGGATCGCGCTTCGCTTGTCCGGAATGACGTAAATTGAATTACGACACAGACTCAGGGGGTTGGGGGAGGATGGTGCTGCAATTTTTCATCAATTTACAGATTGGGAATCTGTTATCCACCTCCGTCACTTCGTGACACCTCCGCCAGCGGAGGACACAGATGTAAAAATTGTTTATGTATTTCGTTGCAGGCATAATAATCAGGAGGATAATTTATGATCGCGGGGAAAAGCATTGATAAGCTGCAAGTTGGAGACGCGGCGGAATTTGCCAAAACAGTGTCGGAAACGGATATCTACATGTATGCAGGCATCACCGGTGATTTCAATCCGGCGCATGTGAACGAAAACTACGCAAAAAATACTTTTTTTAAAACCAGAATCGCACACGGGATGCTTACGGCAGGATTCATTTCAGCTATTATCGCCAATCAGCTGCCCGGTCCGGGAACCATTTATCTGAAGCAGGAATTAAGTTTTCTCGCACCGGTGTACATCGGCGACACTATTACGGCGCGGGTGGAAATTCTTGAACTGAATACTGAAAAAAATCGGGTCCGTTTGAAAACCACATGCAGTAATCAGGATGGAGTTATGGTGCTTGAGGGTTTCGGACTGGTCAGCCCTCCCAAAGCACCAAAACAATGATCTTACGGACGGACCTAATCCTTCGCTTTATTACTCCGTCAT
>MWDG01000037.1 GCA_002070455.1 Deltaproteobacteria bacterium ADurb.Bin151 | reverse complement strand
GATTTGAATTCCGGATGGAATTGACACCCCAGAAACCAGGGGTGGTCCGGTATCTCGACGATTTCAGCCAGGGAGCCGTCCGGTGATGCCCCGGTAATGCGCATTCCCCGGTCCATCAACGTCTTCTTGAAATCGTTGTTGAATTCGTAGCGGTGACGATGGCGTTCGGAGATTTCCCTTTGCCCGTAGGCGGAAAAGGCAAAAGAGGGTTCCTCAATAACACAGGGCCACGCACCCAACCGCATGGAAGCACCTTTGTCTGTTACATTACGCTGTTCGGGCAGCAGGTCAATAACCGGGTAGGGTGTCTCCGGATCAAATTCAGAACTGTTGGCTTGGGTAAGCCCGCAAACATTCCTGGCCCATTCGACGACAGTCATTTGCATTCCCAAGCAAATTCCCAAAAACGGTATCTTGTTCTCCCGCGCGTATTGAACGGCAAGGATCATTCCTTCGATTCCGCGAATGCCGAAACCTCCGGGAATGAGCATCGCGTCAATATCGTCTAAATGATTACCGATACCATTTTCTTCAATTTTTTCAGAATCGATAAATTTTAGTTTTACACGGCAGTTGTTGGCAATACCGCCATGCACAAGCGCTTCATTCAGGCTTTTGTATGAATCGGCAAGGTTGACGTATTTGCCGACAATACCAATGCATACTTCTTCCGAAGGGTTATGAAACCGGTTGACCACGTATTCCCATGCTTCCAGTTTCGGCTGTCCTGTCCAGATATTGAGCAAATCGACAATTTTACTGTCCAGGCCTTCCCGGTGAAACGCCAGCGGCACTTCATATATGCAGTTGACATCCCTTGCTGTAAAAACATCGGCCACATCCACGTTGCAGAAAAGGGCGATTTTGGATTTGATTTCTTTTGAGAGAAAATTTTCCGTCCGGCATAGAAGAATGTCGGGCTGAATGCCGATTTCCCGCAGCGCTTTCACACTGTGTTGAGTGGGTTTTGTTTTCACTTCACCGGCGGTCCTGATCAGAGGTACCCAGGTCAGATGGATGAATATTGCGTTTTGTTTCCCGACTTCATTGCGGAATTGGCGAATGGCTTCAAGAAAAGGAAGGCTTTCAATATCACCCACCGTGCCGCCGATTTCCACGATCGATACATCGAAATCGGCTGCCGTGTTCCTGATGTAGTCTTTGATTTCGTTGGTAATGTGGGGGATGACCTGAACCGTTTTGCCCAGGTAGTCTCCATGTCTTTCTTTGGTAATGACGGAATAATAAACCTGCCCTGTGGTCAGATTGTTTTTCTTTCCCATGCAGGTGGAGCAGAATCTTTCATAATGCCCCAGATCGAGATCGGTTTCCGCGCCGTCGTCGGTCACGAAAACTTCGCCGTGCTGGAAAGGGCTCATGGTCCCCGGGTCAACATTGATGTAGGGATCCAGTTTCTGGTTGGTAACATTGAGCCCGCGGCATTCCAGTAATGCTGAAATCGATGCGGCTGCCAATCCCTTGCCAAGCGAAGAAAGAACGCCCCCTGTAATAAAGATAAATTTTGTTTTCATAATCGGCCCTCATCATTTTGAACGGATAATATGCTGTAATAATATTCCAATCGGTCTTTTATGATCGCTGTAATGTTTCACTCCTGTGATGCCGCCCATTGATGAATCTGGCCGGCAAGAATATCCACGGGTTTGCTGAACAGGTCTGAAAGATTTATTTTTCCCAGATAACGGTCATCCCATCGGATGTTGTATTCATTCACCAGGTTTTTGATGTCATTGTACCGGTAACCCAGGACTTCTTTCCTTTTGCCGATGGGCAGGGATTCATCGTATTCCACATGAAGCAGGAGCAAATGACTGATAAATTCGGTACCGCTTCTCAGGGGCAGAATCACAATAAGGGCTCCGTCCGCCTGGCCCTTGCCGATGTAAACATGTCCTGTGCTGACGATGGTTCTCTTTACTCCCATCAGCGAAGTGGGTTGATCCGCACGGGACTTCATGCCCAGGGCCACACCTCCTCTGGATTGAATGGCAATCATCGAATTTGTAGATGGATTACCCTGTTCGTCAAGACCGCTGATGCGGTAAAGGGTATGTCCACGCACCGCTGCGATGGCCGGCTGGATGCGGTTAACGGTGAGGATGTCACGATGGGTCAGGTTCTTGGCGGAAAAATCGAGGGAATCCATTAGATTAAAAACCATACCGGCCAGTTCTTTTTCTTTTCGGCTCGTGCCGACGGTGACGGTTTTTGCCTGATGGCGGATGGCGTCAATCGGACGGGCCAGTTCATCGATGGCTTTTCCAAGCGAGATATCAAGAAGTTCAAACGGTGAAAAATGACCTTTTTCATTTTTGAAGTCCTGTTCAAAATCTCTCAGAGGAAGTCTGCCTGCAGTGTACTTCAAAAGCAGCAGCAGATCAACGATTGTCCCGGACGAAAGTTCGGTAAAGGCGTTATTTTGTCTGTGCGTATTGAACAGGATGTAAAACTGATTGATCAGTCTGTGAAGGGAAGCGTCGGCGATCATGTCCAGAATGGATAAATTGCCGGGCATCCTGTGTGTCAATTCGTACGACAGGCGGCCGCGGAATTCGCGAAAGATTTGTGCCTCTTTATCAATGGCGAGGGCCGCGTAATAGCCCCATAAATGACCGGCCATTGTATTGAGAATGACCGGCAGCGGATCGGAAGAAGCGGGTATGCCGATGACCGCGTCCGCGACCTCGTCAAAGCGGGAATCCCCTTCATCCGCAAAAACAATAACCGTTGCTTTGTGAGCCTTGAAAATGGCGGTGTCTTTGGCGACATCTTCCCCGACGGCATCGGGATTTCCGGAAGCACAGACCAGGATTAAAGGTTCGGCGGATAAATCGATATGCTTCTTATTCTCGACAATGTCGGATGAAATCGTTTTGTAGCACAGTTCACTGAGTTTGATCCGTATTTCATCGGCCGCCGCCTTATTGGGGCCGCTGCCGACAATGGCCCAGTACTTTTTTCCTGCGGTTGCTTTGACGGAAGCGGCAATCGCCTCCCGACGCTCGAAAATCCGGTCCATCAGCTTTGGAGCGGATTCGAGTTGAGTGAGAATCGTAGCGATGTCATTATCGGTTTGGGAGCCTAAAATTTGGGCGAAAAAGAGCCCCAGCAACTGACCCGCGATGATCTGTGCATAAAAGGCTTTGGTCGAGGCGACGGACATTTCGATATCGCGCCCGTCGCTGGTATAAAACACGCCGTGTGATTTGGTGGTAATATCTGATTGCCTGCGGTTGACGATGGAGATGATCTGGGCCCCCCGTTCTCTGGCCATGGCCACAGCCCGGTTGGTGTCCGTGGTGGTTCCCGATTGCGTGATCGGGATGACCAGCGTGTCGGTTAGATCTTCTTCCAACCCGAATCCGCTCAATTCCGAGGCGACCCTGGACATAATATTCACCGGAGTGTCTTTCAGATAACGGGACAATGCATCGGCAACAGCCTGGCCGGCTACAGCTGCCGTTCCATGTCCAATGACGATAATTTCCCTGAGGTTCCCATTCCTCAAACCGTTGCATACCGTCTCCGGAACCATGTCGTTGCCCAGGTTGAAAGAAACCCTCGGAGAGGATGGGTCCGTCATGGATATGCGGTATTTCCCCCGCAGCGTTCTTTTGATTGAGAGGGAGGATTCGGAGATTTCTTTAAGAAAAAAATGCGGATAGCTGCTGCGGTCAATGTCACGGGTTGTGATTTCTGCCCGCTGCAGAGCATCCTCCGTCAGACGGATCACTGTACCGTCATAGAAACAGGCGTCAATCCCTCTGATGCCGCCCTCCCGGTCCTGATTCAGAACAAGAATCTGACCGGCAACGCTGCCGTTGGCCGTTTCACCGTTCATTTTGATGAAGTGCGGCGTTAATTCCACGAGTCCGTAAATTTCAGATGAAAACAAATACTGGTCATCGCTGATGCCCACATAGATGGACTGGCCGCTGCCCTTGAGGGCCAAAAACATTTTGCCGGGTTCCAGGTTGCTGGTCATGGCGATGGCATGTGACCCTTCAAAATCATTGACAGCCAGTCGAAAAGATTCAGGTAGATTGTTTCCCGCCTTCAGGTATTTTTCAATTTGCAAAGGAATGATTTTGGTGTCGGTGGTGAGCTGCGGAGCAATCCGTTCTCTTCGGGTCTCCAGGGCTTGACGGAGAGCCGGATAATTATCAATGTCGCCGTTTAATACAACATTGATATGAGGTTCGACACCGGGGTACAGTGGACATTCGGGGAAGGCATACGCTGTTGTGTAGTTGTTTACCGGGTGGCAATTCTCTTCTGTGATGGAACCCACGGAAGCCCAGCGGGTATGCGTCAGCGCCGTTTCACAGGACGCATCGAGTCCGGCAAAGCATTGCAGGATACGGTCATTTTGAATTTCGTTTCTTAAATCTGCAACGTTCCGTCCCAGTTCGCCGACAATGGAAAAAGTTTTATATGTGAAGGTGACGCTGGTGCCGGCGTGCGGGGTATTCGGGTTGGCGGCAATGAAAATGGACGAATTGACCAGGTCTCCTTTTTGTGTCCGACGCTGATAATCTTCAAGCAGTCCCATGGCGCTGATTTGCCCTAGGACATCTTGCATTGCTTTTTCATTTTTCAAGACGAAGGTCAACTGGATACCCGCGGAATCGCGTCCCCGAACTTCCAGCCGGTCGATTGCATTCAGTAGCAGATTTAGTTTGTGGTATTTGCGGAAGGTGTGAGGTGGAACATCGGCAGTCAATGTCTTCCCGGTCAGTTGCATTACTTTCCGCAGATTGTCCAGAAAATCCTGTTGCAGCATCCAGTAAAGGTCCTTGAGCAGAATCATGCGGCTGTTGATGGTCTCCAGGTCGGATGAGTTGATCTGGGCTGCCTGATTCTCAAGATATTTTTCTTCATGGGTAAGAAAATTTCTGATTTCCCTGCTCACAATCTTTAAATCAGCTGTCCTGCCCTCCTGAAAGAAAAGAAATTCCTGTGCATCTTCCCGTTTCAGATCCGATAAGGATTGATTCATGGCTTCCAGGGTTCTTATGCCGCCCAGATAATTTTCCGCAAAGTCCTTATCTATTGAACAGTTTTGCAAACCGGCTTTTTTGGTTTTTTCCCAGAGGCCTGCCAGCGTGAGGTCAGCCATGATCGGCTCCGGTGAATTATACAGCCGGCAGGTCATCAAGCCGGCAAAGCCGCAATTCAGACGGCTGAAGTCGACGGGGAATAAAATAATCGCAGGGGCCTCCACGGCGGATGGACACCGGCCGATATAAACGCGGCAATTCGCGGTAAAGAGGTAAAGAGCATTAAGAATACTAAATATTTTTTTATAAATCATACATACCTTGTCATCATGTTTCTGTGAGTGTAAAAATTAGCCTTCAAAGAAGCAGATCATCTTCTGTGTCACAATATCGGAAAGCAGACGTAAATCCCTGGCACGCATATCATAAACATGGACAACTTTTGCAAATCGGGCATCATCCGGCATCAGGTCCGTCAGGATGTTGGGCTGTTTTTTCATCCATGCGGCATTGAAAAAGACTCCTTCTTTTTCAGGATAGATGGCCATGTAAAAAATATCCATTTCCACCATGTCCTGGAAAAAATGCGTTCCAAAGGACAGGTCGGGAATCAGGGAGCCGTCCTGGTAGGCGATTTCCCCTATAGCGGTTACATTGTTGATCTCCGAAAATGTAACCGGAACACCCATCGCAGGTGTGGTTGTCCCCCATCGTCCCGGACCCAGCAAGATGGTGGGCATGACTTCCCGCTTGCCGATTTGCCTGTTTAATTTGCCCGTGAGCCTGGCGACCTCATGCTTTTCAGAGATGCTTAAACCGGCATATCCTTTAGGGTCGATATAAATGATACGGGAAATGCCCTGATAGACGCTGCCGCCCATAAAATTGGCTTCCTGTTGCAGCAGAATCTTTGATTTACTGATTTTATCCGGCAGCTCCACACGGCTGTAATGGCCTTTGGTCTGAAAGGGACGGCATTGTAAAAGGTTAATCTGGGGTTTGCCCTGGGTAGTGAAGTTAACCGTAAATTCGATATCTACCGGATAGCGATAAACCTGCTCCAGTTTTTTCAACATCTTCGACATGGTCTTGACAAATGATGTGTTTTCGAGAAGCTCGTCAAAGGTCAGGATCCACGAGTCTCTGGCCTGTTTGCCCAGGGACTGCAAGTATTCGGATGCCGCCATATCGCGCGAGGCAATCAGGTCCAGATGGGCTTCAATTTCATGGGTAAGCAGGTCCGCTGCCGGAATTGTCTGAAAATCATTTTCCTGCAGATTTAAAAGATCCACTTCATTTTGTGAAAATCGTTTCATATCCTCCTGCCGGGTATAAGGCTTCATTAACGGAGCATCCAGCGCAACGATGCGCGGATAGTCATTTTCCACGCGATTGACCGCCCGGGTTCCCAGGCCAAATACAATGCGCAGCATACCCGCTTTGGGGTCCATGCCTTTTTGCCAGACAAAGGTGTTGTAGGATAAACCGACGCCCGCGAGATCCGGGAAAAAATAGGTACTGCGGTGAGCACCGGAGACGCGTTGAACCAGAAGCGCCATCTGTTCATCTTCATGGGCCATGCCGCGCTGCTTGCGATAGGTGAGTGCATCCTCCTTCATGGTGGAAGCAAATATTTTGCGAACGGCTTCTTCAAAATTTCTGTAGCGTTCTTCGGGCGTTCCCTGGTTGGGACAGAAATAACTTTCGTATTTTCCGGCGAAGGCATTGCCGAAGGCATCTTCCAAAAGCGAACTGGAGCGAACGATGATCGGCGATTGCCCGAAATATTCCAGCATGAGCTGAAACTGCTCCTTGACCTCGTCCGGGAAAACACCATGAAGCATTTTGCTTTTCAGTTCGTGGGCGACTTTAAAATACCCTTCTTCGGTCTTTTGCGCCATGAGTAATTTCCACCAGCCGTTTTGCACCATGTAGGAGTAGAAAATATCCGAGCCAATGTAGAAAGAATCGTGTATTTCCAGTTCGGCATTCCAATCCATTGACTGATCTTTGCGAAGGATGTTACGCGCAAGCAGCATGCCTACGGATTTCCCGCCGATAAATCCGGTCCCGATCAGTCGTTTCTTGATTTCCACCAGATCTTCCAGAGAGAAGTATTCTTTCACCAGCGATAACATTCTTTTCTCACGGCCGATCAGCACATGCGAAAGGGTTTCCACCATGTTCTGCTTTTCCTTTACAGCGTCCGGGTCTTCCAGAATGTTGTTTGCTTTGAGGAAAATGCGGTCCCAGTAATCCAGATTGCGTGCGCCACTGGTCGCGTTTTTATCCGTCAGGTACGACAGGATGCTCGCGGCATCCGCGCTGTTTAAAATCGGGACCAAGTTATCATCTTCCATGATGTGCGGCAAAAACATCGTCGGTGTGTAGCGTTTCCAGGCTTTTAGCGGATGGACACAGATTTTCCCGTTGTTGTTATAGATGTCCAGCAGCACCTGGGTGGTTTCGCGGATCCGCGCCACGGTCTTAAAAGAATGGCGGCTGCGCAGGATCGCAAAATAGGCCACGGTATTTAATTCAAACAGGTAGGGACAGGTGATCACGAAGAAATTGCCAATCATCAGGTCCGTTGCCCAGGCCAGAAGCAGATCCGACAGGCAGTCAAAAACATAAAACACATCGCGTCCTTCATCGCGGACAATGTTGTGCACCTGTGTGGAGAAGGATTCAAATCCCTTATTGGCATTCAGTTTATATACTTTAATTTGTTTGCCCTCCTGAAGAAGGGCAGGGTGGTTGGCAAAGCGCATATAGACAAGGCGCTGGTTCCGGGCCAGTGCCTTTTCCACGAAGGGATTGACAAATTTCTTATAGTCATCAATCGAGTCAACCTGAAGGACAACATTGTCACCCATTTGCAGGTAACCCAGTATTTCATTCAAACCGTTTATGCCTGTGCTGACGCGGGGGTAAGGAGTCATAAAATCTTTCCTTTATTCCAGGGATTCTTACGGAACAAATTTGTACACCAAATATGGACTTATTTGTTCCTGATCATTATTGTAAAAATCAGGATCATATTAAATATAATTAGCATTATCATGCACTTGCCTAAATGATGCCTTGACAGGTCACATAAAAAGCATTGCACCGGAAGCCTAAATCACCTCCGTCTTTTTGCTTATATCAATTTCTGTGCCATGAATATTTCATGGATGAGATGAATCTCTTTCGAACTTAATTTTTCCTGCGACCGGATCATGACATTTTTGCACAGTTCTTCATAAACCATTTCCATCGAGCCAATTATTTTACCCACATTTCGGTTTTTTGAATGGTTAAAACGTACAATAATGTTCGTATTTATTAACGGAATTTTTCGTGAATATATCTGTATAATCAATAACTAATCAATCCTCAGTCATTTTGGCACCAACCTTGCGCTAGGAAATCTGAAAGAAAAATTTTAAGGAGGTATTAATCATGAATTCGGGAGATACAGCATGGGTTTTGATGGCCAGCGCGTTGGTTCTGTTGATGACCATCCCGGGACTGGCATTTTTCTACGGGGGATTGGTTCGCCGCAAGAACGTCCTCTCTATTTTGATGCAATGCTTCATTATCGTCTGCGTCATCAGTTTACAGTGGGTTTTGTTCGGCTACTCTCTGGCGTTCGGGCCGGACTTCCACGGCCTTATCGGCAATCTGGACTGGGCGGGCTTAAGCGGCGTCGGCGCGGCTCCAAACCCGGATTACGCCAAAACGATTCCGCATTCCGTCTTTATGATCTTTCAGGCCATGTTCGCCATTATTACGCCTGCCCTGATCATCGGCGCGTACGCGGAACGGGTAAAGTTTCCGGCTTTCCTGCTTTTCACGCTGCTATGGGCGACTTTTGTCTATGACCCGCTGGCGCACTGGGTCTGGGGAACGGGAGGATGGCTCAAGGCGATGGGCGGGCTGGACTTTGCAGGCGGCATCGTTGTGCATGTCAGCTCCGGTATTTCGGCCCTGATCCTGGCGTTATTACTCGGTAAGCGTGTCGGTTACAATCACAAACCGATTCGGCCGCACAACCTGCCTTTCACCGTTTTGGGTGCGGCACTTTTGTGGTTCGGCTGGTTCGGGTTCAACGCGGGCAGCGCCCTTGCGGCTGACGGCCTAGCCGCCAATGCCTTTGTGACCACCCATACGGCAACGGCCGCTGCCGGCTTGACATGGGCCCTGATTGAGTGGTGGCACAATGGAACCCCGACGATTCTGGGCGCGGCGACCGGCCCGCCTGCGGTTTCGTCAACCCGATGAATGCCATGTTTATCGGCATCATTGTCGCCTTTGTCTGCTACACCGCCGTTGCCGTCATTAAAGGCAAACTGGGCTACGACGACTCTCTGGACGCCTTTGGCGTGCACGGCGTGGGCGGAACGGTCGGAACAATCGCCACGGGATTATTCGCGGAAAAAGCGGTCAATGCGGCGGGCGCGGACGGCCTGCTGTTCGGAAACCTGCACCAGTTCGGCGTTCAATGCCTGATGCTGGTTGTGACCATCGCCTTTGCTGCGATCATGACCTTCATTATCTTCAAGATCGTGGACGCGATTATCGGCATGCGGGTCGAAGAGAACAACGAAATCATCGGCCTGGATCTGACCCAGCAAAGCGAAGCTGCTTACACCGTCATTGAATAGGAGGATCATACCATGAAATTAGTTATTGCCATCATACAGCCGCACAAACTGGAGGCAGTTAAAAGAGAGCTGGAAGCCGTGGACGTAAATTTAATGACCGTCACCAACGTGGTGGGACAGGGACGGCAAAAGGGCGTCACGGAAATTTACCGCGGCGCGAAGGAAGCGGGCGGCCTGCTCAATAAAGTCCGCCTGGACATCGCGGTCAACGAAGACTTTGTCGGACCGACGATTTCCGCCATCACCAAAGGCGCGCATACCGGATCGGTGGGTGACGGAAAAATCTTCGTGGTGGAGCTTGCCGAATGCATCCGCATCAGCTCCGGAGAACGCGGCGGATTGGCCATCGGCTGAGGTTACGATCATGGATAACGGCAAAACATATGCAAGTGCGAATGCATTGGAGCGTTGCGTTTCCGACTGCGAGAAAACGGTCATTATTCACGCCCTGAGAAGAACAAAGGGCGATGCCGCGGCGGCCGCGCGGATGCTGGGGACAACCAAACGCGTTTTGGCGGGCAAAATCCATAAATATGAAATCGATTGCACTCTATTTGAATCAGAATACTGAAAAGGAGAATAAAAAAGACCATGAGACTGAACATGACAGGAATACGAATATTGATGATCCTATTGCTGATAATAGATTTATTTCCGGGGCTTACCCGGGCGGAAGAAACCTCCGGCATAGCGCTGCAACCTGAACAGGCGGTTGAAGAAAAACCGGCCATCGAGTCAAAAGAAAGTGAACCACAACAGGAGAAATATGGGATAACCGGCGAGGTGGCTGCCAGTATTTTAAGCGCATATATCTGGAGAGGGCAGGAGATGACGCGTCATGGCTGGGTGGTTCAGCCGTCGGCGACCATTGGCTATAGAGGTTTTTCAGTAAATATATGGGGAAATATTGATGCACGCCCTTACTACGCCGGAGAGGAGCAATATTCTACTCATTTATCAGAAATGGATGTCACTTTGTCTTATACACACAAATTCGGCATCGTATCCCTGGGCGCCGGTTATATCTATTACGGCCTGGCGGCATTTTATCCCGGCGGTACCGATCCGCTGGATGCCCAGGAGATATTTGTGACCATGAGCGTGGATACTGTTCTCACACCGACTTTGACCATTTACAAGGAGATCGATCACTATCATCAATGGTATGCAACGCTGGGCATTTCCCACACGTTTGCCCTGCATGAGCGGGTCGGTTTGAAACTGGCAGGCCAGATCAGCTACCTCAAAAGCCAAGACGAAACAACCTATCCGAAATTTGATTCGGATTCACTGGCTACAACAGACAAGTTCAACAATTTCCATGATGCAATGGTTACGGTTTCCCTGCCGGTCACTGTGACGAAGAACATTACGATTACGCCGTTGTTGACGTATGTTTTCCCGCTGTCGAATGATGCGCGGTATGAAATGAAAGCGCGCGGCCTTCAGGGGACGTTGTACCCGTCAGACAAAGACAGCTCTTCATTTCTTTACGGTGGGGTAAATTTCAGTTTTGCTTTCTGAAAGGAGACCGATTTTTTCACTGCGGCGATTGATCCGGATCAATCGCCGCGTTTGATGGGAAGTTTTCACGATAGAACGTAAGGAGAATCATCATGAAGCTTATCATAGCAATTGTACAATCCGACAAAATTCAGGATGTCAAGCAGGCACTGCGAAACGTCAAGGTAGGTAAAATCACGGTGTCCAATGTGGTGGGCTGCGGAGCACAGGTCGGTAAAACGGACACCTCCGATGGGGTTATTACTGATGGAAACCTTCTGGATCGTGTGCGTTTCGAAGTCGCTGTCAACGATGACTATGTTAAACCCACGCTGGAAGGGATTATTGAAGGTGCGCGCACCGGAAATATTGGCGATGGCAAAATTTTCATTGTTCCACTGGAGGAATGCATCCGCATCCGTACGGGGGAAACGGGACGATTGGCCATCGGATAAGGTGTTAAAAAGGAGATGATCATTCAATGAAAGCCCATTATTTCAAACATGTGCCTTTTGAAGATCTCGGCAGCATCCGTTCGTGGCTGATGAAAGACAGCTACACCATCACCTGTACGCCTTTTTTTGAATCGGCAGACCTTCCCGTTTTGCAGGAAATTGACCTGCTGATTGTGATGGGTGGACCGATGAGCGTCAATGACGAAAAGATCCATCCGTGGCTTGTTCCGGAGAAAAAATTTATTCGTCAAATGATCATGTCCGGTAAACCGGTTTTGGGTATTTGCCTGGGCGCGCAGCTTATCGCCAGTGCAATGGGGGCAAAGGTGTATCCGAATTCCATGAAGGAAATCGGATGGTTTCCGGTCTATGGCATTCCATCAGACGACAGTTCCGTATTTTGCTTCCCGCAATCGTTGGAAGCTTTTCACTGGCACGGAGAAACATTTGACCTGCCTGTGGGAGCAACGCACATCGCAAAAAGTGATGGATGCAAAAATCAGGCGTTTCAACTGGGCCGATCGGTCATTGGTTTACAGTTTCATCTGGAAACCACACCGCAGTCCGCACGGGATCTTGTCGCGCATTGCCGAAACGAACTTGTCCCTGCGGCCTGTATTCAGACGGAAAAGGAAATTTTGTCCGCAGAGGCTGCACAATATCAATCCATCAACCGTCTGATGGACAGGATCCTGGCATTCCTTTCGCGAAACATTTGATTACTTGTTTCTGCGTTCGTCAATATCGCCCGGATACATCATGGCGCCCGGTCCCCTCTCGCGTGTCCGGACCCGGATGACATCCTCGACAGGTGTCACGAAAATAATGCCGTCGCCGGTTTCTCCTGTATATGCAGATTGCAGAATCGTTTCCAGCGCGGCGTCCAGGTTGCGTGTGTTTAAGACAATGTTGATCTGAATTTTGGGAAGCATATTGACCTGATAGGTTCCGGCACGTCCAACCAGCTGCACACCGCCCTGCCGTCCGTGTCCCCGTACTTCAAATGTGTTCATCCCCACGATTCCAATCTCTTTGAGGGCATCGATAACGTCGTTTACCTTATCTTCACGAATAATCGCTTCGATTTTTTTCAGCATGGTAAATTCTCCGTATAAAATGTTTTATGGGTTGCCAATTCAGGATTCATCATCTGGTCGTCAGTAGGATCGCTCCCCGTGGGAACTGATGTCGAGCCCTACGTCTTCTTCTATCGGGCTGACCCTCAATCCGATGCTCATATGGAGCGCCTTGGCCAACACATAGGTCATGGAGAAAGAAAAGATGATCGTGACAATCACAGCGGTAATCTGAATGGCAAGCTGGGCAGGATTACCGAAAAACAGCCCGTTGGCGCCATCCGCGTTGACCGCCACGGTGGCGAACAAACCCGTAGCGATCGTGCCCCACATGCTCCCCATGCCATGGCAGGCCCAGACATCCAGGGATTCATCCAGTTTCCGTCGTTCCCGGAAACGCATTGCGTAATAGGCCAGGGGCGCAGACACAGTCCCGATCACCATGGCGGCCAGAGGTGTAACAAACCCGCAGGCCGGTGTAACCGCGGCAAGCCCAACCACCATTCCTGTCGCGATCCCCAGAGTGCTTGGTCTTCCGTCCAGCCAGGAAAGCAGCATCCAGACCAGACCGGCAGAGGCCGCCGATGTGTTGGTTGTAACGAGGGCGTTTACCGCCACACCGTTTGCACCGAGGGCGCTGCCCGCATTGAACCCGAACCAGCCTACCCACAGTAACCCGGTTCCCAAAACCGTAAGGGGAATATTATTCGGCTCCATCGGGACCTTGCCATGGCCTTTTCGTGGACCAATGACGATGGCAAACGCCAGTGCTGAAAAACCTGCGGCAATATGCACGACCGTCCCGCCTGCAAAATCAAGAACGCCCATTTCCTTCAGCCATCCCCCCTGTCCCCAGACCCAGTGGCAAAGTGGATCATACACCAGCGTTGCCCAGAGAAGGCTGAAAAGCAGGAAACTTTTGAATTTAACTCTTTCCACGAAGGCGCCTGTGATAAGTGCTGGAGTAATCACGGCAAACATCATCTGAAAAGCGGCGAAAAGTTCATGGGGGATGGTTTTTGCGTAAGCCGTGTTCGGCTCGCCGCCAACCCCCTGAAAACCCAGGAAATCCAGTCCGCCGATGAATCCCTTGATGTCGGGACCAAAAGAAAGTGAATAACCGTAAAGCACCCACTGGACGCCGATCAGGGACATGAAGATATAACTCATCGTTAACGTGGATAGAACATTTTTCCGCCGCACCATGCCGCCATAAAAAAACGCCAAAGCGGGCGTCATTAAAAGAACGAGAGAACAACACACTAATATCCAACCTGTATCACCTGTACTGATTTGAGCACCCATGATGTCGATTTTCCTCCCATTGGTATATCGTGATACCAGACAGCAAAGTTCCTGCCACAATATATTATTGATTAAATACGGGTAGTTATGTGTTTTGTTATTGGGCTGGCCACTGCATATTTGTGCAGTTTGAAAAATAGTAAAACAAAATTGTATTAAATGTCTAATGGTGCTCAGGCAGAAATCCGGCTGTATTCTGGCCGCTGTCTGTCATGAATGTAGAAATAATAGAACAATATTGTCTAATCGTACATTCTATATTATTTTAAATACATTAATAATTACAATAACTAATAGATCATCAGCATGTTCGGCATTAACTTTGCTTACATTCCGGACATAAACCGGAAGGGGAAAATAGCATTTTCATAAAAAACTTCATCCGGATTTTCAATTTCTGCACTGAGGGGTCGTCTAAAGGCAGGACAACAGGTTCTGGCCCTGTGAATCGAGGTTCGAGTCCTTGCCCCTCAGCCATTTCGTTCATGACGGATCAGAACAGAATTTCATCTTTAGCCATCTTTTTTTATTCTATCTAAAATATGGTTTCTTCTTTGCATTATATCCAAAAGTGACAAAATACCGGTTGAACTTGGTACAATATTGTCACATAATATAAATATAATTTGATCCATCAGGTTTATGAAAAAATTATCCAATTTTTACTGAGGAAATAAAAAGTGAGTATTCACAGTTATGAAGAATTAGCAGCTTTGCACGCCATTGCTAAAATTCTGGCACAGCCGGACGACCTGCATGACCGGTTGGAGAATATCCTGAAGGAAATGAGTATACGGCTTGGGATGCAGCGCGGTATGATTTCACTCTTGGACCGTGAAAGGAAGGAAGCCTGGCTGGATATTGCCCATGACTTCAATATCGACGGGATGGAGGTTACCTACAAACCGGGCGAAGGCATTACCGGAAAAGTGGCGGCGACCGGCCGCCCGATGGCTGTGGCCAATCTTGGCCAGGAAACGCATTTTCTGGATCGTACCGGTGCGCGCCGTCATTTGAATCGCGCAGAGCTTTCCTTTCTTTGTGTTCCAATCATGTACGACGGAGAAGTGATCGGCGTTTTATCTGCGGACAAGGTAGCCAGGGAGGTTGAAAACCTGGATAAAGAACTGGCGATGCTTTCTTCGGTAGCCGAGTTGATGTCTAAGATCGTGCATATTCGGGCACTGGAAGAAGAAAACCGCCGTCTGCGTAAGATTGTTGGCAGTGGTCACTCCCCCTCGATGGACATTATCGGTCATTCCAAAGCCATGCAGGAAGTCTTCGGACTGGTGGCGCAGGTTGCCGATTCCAATACCACGGTTTTGATCACCGGTGAGACAGGGACCGGTAAAGAACTCATTGCCCGGGCCATTCACAATAACTCTCCGCGCAAGGACGGGCCGATGGTGCAGGTCAACTGTGCCGCGATTCCTGATACGCTGATAGAAAGTGAATTGTTCGGCCATGAAAAAGGCGCTTTTACCGGAGCGCTTGCACACCGCCGGGGGCGCTTTGAAGAAGCCAACGGCGGTACCATATTTCTGGATGAGGTCGGCGAACTTTCCGCGGCTGCACAGGTCAAGCTGCTGCGCGTTTTGCAGGAAAAGAGGTTTCAACCGCTGGGGTCCTCACGGGTGGTCAACGTCAATGTACGGATCATTGCCGCCACCAATCGGAATCTGGAACAGGATATTTTGTCCGACCGTTTCCGCGCGGATCTGTTTTATCGTCTGAATGTCTTCCCCATCTATTTGCCGCCGCTTCGTGAACGGGGCAGCGATGTGATTCTTCTGGCGGATCACTTCCTTCTGAAATACAACAAGGAAATGGGAAAGAAGGTCAAAAGAATTTCAACCGCTGCCATTGAAGTTTTTCTGTCCCATAAATGGCCGGGGAATGTCCGCGAACTGGAAAATTGTATGGAGCGGGCGGTATTAATGACCAGGACCGATCAGGTGGACTGTGTGCACCTGCCTCCGTCTTTACAGATCAAAGAAAGAGAAACAGACCGCAAAGATCGCAGCAAGCTTTCTTCCGTTGTTGAAGCGCAGGAGAGAACGCTGATTATCGATGCGCTCACAGAAACGGGCGGCAATCAGACCAAAGCGGCAAAAATGCTGGGTACGACGAAACGTATTATTCAGTACAAGATATCGAAAATGGGCATTGATCCAAAGCATTTCCGTAAAAACAACAAAGATTCCAATGTGTGAGAAACGTTTTTGTCCGTTTGCGGGCTGAAGCTGCGCTTCCTGCCAAAGCGTCATGTAAGCAAGCGGTACAATAATGTTTCATTCTCAAAAAAGATAACAAATTTGTTTGTTTTTTCATAAAATACAGAGCCAAAAAATTTTCATCAATGATATCTTTTTTTATTTTATTAAATTTTTCATTTCCTGCCTGCTGCTGTATATACACGACAGAGCAAATCATGGAAGCACTTGACAAGACTCAATTCCTCTCTTTCCGGAACTTACCATTATAAACAATCCATATGCGTAAAAGAATAAATCATCACTGACGTGGATGCATTTTCACCTATCCTCCGCCTCTGGCATGACTCTGGCAATCATGAATTCAGGTACGGGTTTATCAGACAGCCCGAGTTCAGGGAGGAATATTTTTTTATGTGTCGTTTGTTTGCCGTCACCAGTAATGAACCACTTTCACCGATGATGGCCATCGATGCCCTTAATGTGATGAAAGAAGGGCATGACGGTTCGGGACTGGGCTTGTTCTTGACAGATCTCGGAGGTGACTTTGAAAAATTTAAAAACGAGCCGATTCTTTCGGGAATCTTTTCCAACGAAGGCATCAAAGCGCTGGACCGTTTCATGATAGATCTGGATTTCATGGTCAAATACAAACTGTCTTTCCGTCCGACAAAGACAAACCCCGCCGGGACCCCCAGGAGAGACAACTATGTCATCCGTGTTTATGAATATCCGTCGGAATGGGAAGGTTTGAGCCCGGAGGAGATTCAATTCCGGCTGATGATGGTGCAACTGCAGCTTCGGGAAATGGGAGCGAAAGACAATTCCATGCTGATCTTCAGCTTCTGGCCGGACATCATCATGATCAAGGAAGTGGGAGACCCTTTAACCGTTGCCCATTATCTGGGATTGGACCGGAAGGAACTTTTGGCGCGAACCATTCTCAGTCAGGGCCGTCAGAATACAAATTATTCAATTGATATTTACGCCTGTCATCCGTTTTTTATCCAGGGGATGGCAACCATGACCAATGGGGAAAACACGGCATTTGTGCCCATTCGTGAATTTCTGATGTCGCGTAATTTTCCCGGCTATACGGGCTACCAGTCCGATTCGGAAGTTTTTACCCACATTCTGCATTACATGCAAAACAAACTGGGTATGGGCATGGAGATGTACAAACACATTATTACACCCCTGAAAGATGAAGAGCTTGACAGACATCCGGACGGAGCGCTGTTGAGAAAGTTGAAACAAAGCTGCCGTCCTTTGATCATCGACGGTCCGAACTGTGTGATCGGCTGTTTGCCCGATAAGTCGATGTTCATGGTACAGGATTCTAAAAAGCTGCGTCCCGGAGTGGTGGGTGGACGTCCGGGCATTTTCGCTTTTTCATCGGAAATGTGCGGACTGGACGCGGCAATCCCGGAGAGAGACATCAACCTGGACGACCAGCCGATGCGATATGAAACCGTCATTGTTCGCCGTGAAAGGCAGGAGATAGAAAAATGGAACCAATGGGACGCCTTACCCCCTCTGCATTGAGCACCAAAGACCTGCCCTGGCAGATTCTCTGGAACAAGGAAAAGTGCACACTGTGCGGAAGCTGCGCGGCTGTCTGTCCCGTGCGGGCCATTGATCTGGGCGTGCACCGGAAACGTACACTTCAGGTGCCGGTTGGCCTGGAAACCAGATCAGGCAACCTTGTTTCCATTTATCACGGGATTGACCAGCGCACAGATCCGGCACACGCCTGCATGGGATGCGGCATGTGTACGATGGTTTGCCCCAATGGAGCTATTGCACCGATGCGCAGTAATGAAATAGACAAGCTGCGTTTTCATATCAATCAAAACGGTGAACCGCGCAGGCGAGGCGGCCGCAGAAACAATCCCGACAGTGTTCTGGATAAAATCAAGTTTGTCCGCATTTCCATGCTGACCGACCCGGCGTTGGATGCGGGGCGCCATGAGTTTGAACTGCGCACATTGCTGGGCAGGGTCCTGCCGCCGGACGAAATGCTGAAAGTCAGCCGTGAGTCCGGCTGGATGCCGCCGGTTCGGGAAATCTATCCACTGGTGATCGGCAGCATGTCTTTCGGCGCTTTGTCTCCGAATATGTGGGAAGGCCTGCAAATGGGTGTGACCTACCTGAATGAAGAACTGGGCATGCCTGTCCGCATCTGCACCGGCGAAGGCGGTTGCCCTCCGAGGCTTTTAAAGTCGCGCTTCATCAAATATGTTATCCTGCAGATCGCCAGCGGCTATTTCGGCTGGGATGAAATTATCCACAGCCTGCCCCAGATGAAGGAAGATCCATGCGCCATTGAAATCAAATACGGCCAGGGAGCCAAGCCCGGCGACGGCGGCCTGCTGATGTGGTATAAAGTCAACAAACTCATCGCCGCGATCCGCGGCGTGCCGCAGGGCATCAGTCTGCCCAGCCCGCCCACGCATCAGACAAAATATTCGATTGAGGAGGCGGTGGCCAAGATGATCCAGTCCATGTCCATGGCCTGGGGATTCCGGGTTCCGGTATATCCGAAAATATCTGCAACGAGTACGGCGATGGCCGTCCTCAACAACTTGACCAGAAACCCCTACGCGGCCGGACTGGCGATCGACGGCGAAGACGGAGGCACAGGAGCTGCATACAATGTATCGATGGATCATATGGGGCATCCCATCGCCAGCAATCTGCGCGACGCATATCTAACCCTGGTCAAACTGGGTAAACAAAACGAGATCCCCCTTTTCGCGGGCGGCGGCGTCGGAAAAAACGGCAATCTGGCCGCCAATGCCGCCGCCTTGATCATGCTGGGCGCAAGCGGCGTACAGACCGGGAAATACGTCATGCAGGCAGCTGCGGGCTGTCTGGGTTCGGAATCCGACCGCTGCAATGTCTGCAATATCGGCGTTTGTCCCAAGGGGATCACCTCGCAGGATCCGCGGCTGGACCGCAGACTGGATCCGGAAAAAGTCGCAGAAAGACTCGTGGATATGTATGTAAGTTTTAATACGGAATTAAAGAAAATTGTCGCTCCGCTGGGACGTTCCACGTCTCTGCCGATCGGTATGTCGGATGCGCTCGGCATTAGTGACGCGGATGCAGCCCGGCGTCTCAATATCAAGTATGTGCTGTAGATCATGAAACAGGGAAGCAACATGACCAAAAGAGATTCGATTAAAATTGACGGACTGGAAAATAACATCCGTGTTGAATCGCGGATCATGGAAGAGCGTATTCAGAAAGCCGTGGAAGCCGGGTATCGGCAAATTGAAGTAACGGCCTATGGCCAACACGGTATCGGTGGACGTCTGTGGAAATCCGGCGAAAAACAAATTAAAGTCGATGTGCTGGGTACTTCCGGCCAGCGCCTGGGTTCGATGGGATTTGCCAATACGGTTATCGAAGTGTTTGGTCCTGCTTCCGATGATATTGGTTGGCTGAATGCCGGAGCTGAAATTATTGTGCATGGCGATGCGACCAACGGTGTGGCCAATGCCATGGCGCAGGGCAGGATCTATATTGACGGTGATATTGGCGCACGCGGAATGACCATGACCAAGCACAACCCCCGATTTGAAGCGCCCCAACTCTGGGTGTTCGGGAAGGTGGGAGATTCGTTTGCCGAATTTATGGCGGGCGGCATAGCGGTTGTCTGCGGAGCAGGTGCTGAAAAAAATAAAAATGTGCTGGGCTACCGTCCCTGTGTCGGGATGGTGGGCGGCAAGATTTTTTTCCGGGGGATGCAGGAAAATTACAGCCGGGCCGATGCAAAACTATTGACCGATCTTCCCGAAGAGGAATGGCAGTGGCTGCAAACCAATATGAAACGATTTTTGCAGGCTGTCGGAAAACAGTATTTATTTGATCAACTGACTTCACATCGCAAAGAGTGGAATCTTCTGGTGGCCAGAAAGCCCTCCGAAAAACTTGCGCGTGATGTCCGCCCGATGGCCCGTTTCAGAGAAGAGATATGGGACGGTGAACTGGGGAAAGGCGGTGTGATCGGGGATTTGTCGAGCCTGGATCGTTCGCCCATCGGTCTTTTACCGACTGGCGGGCTCAGGCGCTTTGTTCCTGTATGGGCCAATGAAAAATATCTTCCCCCCTGTCAGTCCGCGTGTCCAACCGGCATCCCGGTGCAGAAGAGATGGGAACTGATCCGTCAGGGGAAAATCGATGAAGCGGTCGATCTGGCCCTGCAATATACGCCTTTTCCGGCAACGGTTTGCGGTTATCTTTGCCCGAACCTCTGTATGCAGAACTGTACACGCCGCCGGGTGAGCCTTCCGGCCATCGATATCAGGGTTTTGGGAAAAGCTTCGCTTTCGGCGAAAACACCGGCTCGTCTTCCTGGTACCGTTAAAAAGATTGCCGTGATCGGAGGCGGCGCAGCGGGATTATCCGTAGCCTGGCAGTTATGGATGAAAGGCCATGAACCCGTGATCATCGAAGGGAGAAAAAAACTGGGCGGCAAAATCACGGATTCCATTCCCCAAAGCCGTATTCCTGCTGACGTGGTGGAGCATGAAATCAACCGGCTGGCCAAATCTATCCGTAAAATGCAGTTGGGAAAGCCTTTAACAAAGGAACGGTTTTTGAAGCTGAAACAGGAAAATGACTATTTGGTCATTGCCACGGGGGCCGTGAAACCCAGGAAATTGAATGTTCCCGGCATGGAAAAAGCGCTGACCGCTCTGGAGTTTTTGCAGCAAAGCAAACTGGATTGCGTCACGGTCGGTCAAAAGGTGGTGATTATCGGTGCCGGAAATGTCGGATGCGATGCGGCAACGGAGGCTTTTCGTCTGGGAGCGCAAAGCGTCACGCTCATCGACATTCAGCCGCCGGCCTCTTTTGGGATAGAAAGAGAACATGCCGAAGCGGCGGGGGCAAAATTTTTATGGCCGCGTTTTACAAAAGCAGTGACGGATGAAGGGGTTGAATTGACGGATGGAGAACTGCTGCCGGCGGAAACCGTCATTGTTGCTGTGGGTGACATGCCGGATCTGTCCTTTCTGCCGGATGAAATCCGTACAGAGAAAAATTTTATCACGGTGGATGAAACATACGCAACCAGTGATCCTCAGGTTTATGCGATCGGTGATGTGGTTCGTCCCGGTCTGCTGACCGACGCCATTGGCGCCGGGCGCATTGCGGCACGTACCATTGACGGCCTTTTGAGAGGTGCGTCGGAAACCTATGACAAGCTGCAGGCCATTCAATATGAGCGGGTCAAGCTTCAGTATTTCGATTCCCGCATGGGAGAATTCACCGACACGTCGTCCTGTGCAAACAGCTGCGCTTCATGCGGTGCCTGCCGGGACTGCGGCATGTGCGAAGAAATTTGTCCACAAAAGGCCATTACCCGCAAAGAGAGGGCTGGCGGAGGTTTTGAATATATTGTCAATGATGAAAAGTGTATCGGCTGCGGTTTCTGTGCAGGAGCCTGCCCAACCGGCGTTTGGGAAATCATGGAGAATGAACCTGTTGAATAAAACATTATTTGAGTACATGGAAAGGATGGAGACGTTATGAAAAAATTAAACCCGATTCTGGCAGCGGAAAGACAATATGTAATCGAAAAAGAAAAGTTTGTCCCCGTATCGCAATATTTTGGAGAGGATACCTTCAACAATAAGGTAATGAAGGAGAAACTTCCCAAAGATACCTTCAGGAAATTAATGGAGGCAATTAATGAAGATAAAATGCTGGATGCCGAAACAGCGAATATTGTCGCTCATGCAATGAAGGAGTGGGCACTCGACAAGGGTGCAACACATTTTGCACACTGGTTTCAACCGATGACAGGAATCACGGCTGAAAAACATGACGCATTTGCCGATCCCTGCGGACCTGGCGCTGTGATCGAGCGGTTTTCCGGAAAGCAGCTGGTGCAGGGTGAACCGGATGCATCTTCTTTCCCCTCCGGCGGTATCCGTGCAACATTTGAGGCTCGCGGTTATACGGCCTGGGATATGTCTTCCCCCGCTTTTATCAAGCGCAACGGCATTTCCACGACGCTGTGCATTCCCACGGCTTTCATTTCCTATACCGGTCAGGTCCTGGATAAGAAAACGCCGCTGCTGCGCTCCATCCGCGCACTCAGCAACAGTGCCGTCAAAATGCTTAAACTGCTGGGTGCTAAAAACGTGAAAAAGGTCCATTCCAATCTGGGACCGGAGCAGGAGTATTTCCTGATAGATATGGATTATTATTATAAGCGCCAGGATCTGGTACTGGGCGGTAGGACCGTAGTCGGCGCACCTCCCGCCAAGGGGCAGGAACTGGAAGATCAGTATTTCGGAAGCATCAAAGAAAGAATATCTTCCTATATGCACGATGTGGAAGAAGAGCTTTTCAAGCTTGGCATCCCTGCCAAAACACGTCACAATGAGGTTGCGCCAAGCCAATACGAAATTGCCCCTGTTTATGAAGAAGCCAACCTTGCCGTGGATCACAACCAGCTAGTCATGGACACCCTTAAATATGTTGCCAAGAAGCACCGTCTGGCGGCCCTGCTGCATGAAAAACCTTTCGCCAAGATCAACGGTTCGGGTAAGCATGTCAACTGGTCGTTGTCTGATGATAACGGCAATAATCTCCTTAATCCGGGGAGTACGCCACAGGACAATATTCATTTTCTGGTATTTTTGATCGCTACCGTGCGCGCCGTCTACAAACATGCGGATATTCTGCGTGCGGCGGTGGCCTCCTATGGCAATGATCACCGCCTGGGAGCCAATGAAGCGCCACCTGCGATCATCTCCGTATTTCTGGGCGAACAGCTGACCCGTATTTTGTCCAATATTGAAAAAGGCACAGTGACCAAGGCAACCAGGGAGGAAATCATTGATCTTGGGATTTCCTCTCTGCCTCAGGTGAGCAAGGACAATACCGACCGCAACCGGACATCTCCCTTTGCTTTTACCGGCAACAAATTTGAGTTCCGGGCGGTTGGTTCGTCACAAAATATTGCTTCGCCGGCCCTGGTGATCAATACGATGGTGGCCGAAAGCCTGGACGAGCTGGCCCAGAAAATATTAGCCCGAGGGACAAAAAACATTAATCAGGCGGTCTTTGACGTTTTAAGAAGCGAGATTAAGTTCATTAAGCCGATTCTGTTCAATGGCGACAATTACACCAAAGAATGGGAAGTCGAAGCGAAAAAAAGAGGATTGCCAAACGAAAAAACAACGCCCAGCGCACTAAAAGCGTTAATTACCGACAAGGCGTTGAAGCTTTTTGAAAAATATGAAGTGCTTTCTAACGTGGAGCTTAAATCGAGATACCTGATTCATGTCGAACGCTACATTAAGGATTTGGAAATAGAGGTCAACTGCCTCAACAACATCTGTATGACCCAGGTGATTCCGGCTGCTGTTGCTTATCAGCAGAAAGTGGCAAAAGCCATTACCAGTTCTCAAAAAGCTCTGGGAGCAGGCGCAGTGGTTTTTTCGCAGAAGGAAATCCTCAAGAAGATAATGGAATTGATCAGTAAAATATACAAGACCAACGATGATATTCAGACCAAGGTAAAAGCGGCCTCCGCCGTTCACGATGAGCCTAAGAAAGCGGAATTTCTGGGCAGTAAAGTCAAACCGAAGATGGATGAGCTTCGCGAATATGTGGATGCCCTGGAAAATATCGTAGACGATGAAATATGGCCCCTGCCGAAGTTCTGGGAGATGCTGTTTATCAGCTGATGATCCATATGCCCCTGATTCGAAAAGATCGTAAAGCTTTTCTTGTCCTGGAAGATGGAAGTGTCTTTGAGGGTTTTGCCTTTGCAGGTGCGGGCGAAACCCTTGGGGAAGTTGTCTTTAACACAGGAATGACCGGTTATCAGGAAGTGATTACCGATCCTTCCTATAAAGGACAGATTGTCGCCATGACCTATCCGCTTGTCGGCAACTATGGCATTAATGACGAAGACATGGAATCGGCGGGTATTCACCTGGAAGGATTTATTGTCAAAGAGTATCAACCTCACCCCAGCAACTGGCGAATGAAAAAAAGTCTGAAATCATTCCTGGAAGAAAGAGGCAAAATCGGGATCGAAGGCATAGATACGCGTGCTCTGACGAGACACTTGCGGCTGTCCGGTTCGATGAAGGGGATGATATCCACAAGATCTGCAGACATTCATGAATTACTGGAGATGGTAAGGGCATACCCCGGGCTTGTCGGGCGAGACCTGGTGCGCGAGGTTTCCTGCCGGAAACCCTATCTGTGGGAAAAAGGCGAGCCTTCACCAAATCCAATACCTGCTCAAAAAACGGGCAAAAAACCGCGGGTCGTTGTTCTGGACTGCGGCGTCAAATATAATATTTTAAGGCTGCTGGAAAACAACGGCTGCGAAGTCGTTGTTGTGCCGTCATTTGCCACAGGCGACGAGATTCTTGCTTATCAACCTGAGGGGGTGCTGCTCTCCAACGGTCCCGGTGATCCGGCGGCTCTTCCGTATATTGTGGATGCGGCGCGGACGATTCTCGGCCGGACGCCGGTTTTCGGCATCTGCCTGGGCCATCAGATTATCGGCCAGGCCATCGGTGGTTATACAGAAAAACTAAAATTCGGACATCACGGCATTAACCAGCCCGTCAAGAACCTGGAAAACGGCAGGGTGGAAATCACTTCTCAGAATCACGGCTTTGTGGTTGTGCCGGAATCGGTTGCAGGCAGGGCAGATACATCCTATACAAATTTAAACGATGCAACTTCCGAAGGAATGAAGCTTTCCGGAACCATGAGCGTTCAGTATCATCCCGAAGCAGCACCGGGACCGCGTGATACGGAGTATTTATTTTCTCAGTTTATTGAATTCATCAAAAAGGAAAAGGTGAAAGCCCAGTGATTCTGATCATTGATTTTGGTTCGCAGTACAATCAGCTGATTGCCCGCCGGGTGCGGGAGCACCATGTTTACTGTCAGATTGAGCCGCCAAACATCAGCATTGAAGCGATCAGGGAGCTCGCACCGGAGGGCATCATCCTGTCGGGCGGTCCGGCCAGTATTTATTCCAAAGGTGCCCCGCGTGTGGACAAAGATATTTTTGAACTAGGCATTCCGATCTTGGGTATCTGCTACGGCCTGCAGTACATGATTGATTCCCTGGGGGGCAAAGTCACCCGATCTGCCAAGAGGGAATATGGATTTGCCGAGCTTCTGATCAGGAGGCAAAGAGGAATCTTTTCCGGAGTGGAAGAGAAAACCCGCTGCTGGATGAGCCACGGAGACTCCATAGCGGCTCTGCCCAAAGGTTTTGTGATTACCGCCTGCACATCGAACACCCCGGTGGCGGCGGCTGAAGACGTCCGGCGTCGTTTTTACGGTCTGCAATTTCATCCGGAAGTTGTTCATACCCGTTCAGGGGGGAGAATGCTGGCCAATTTTCTGTTTGAGATTTGCGGGTGTCGGAAGACCTGGTCGATGAAATCCTTTATCAATCATGCTGTGGATGAGATCCGTCAGCAAGTGGGCTTGGACAAAGTTATTTTGGGGCTTTCCGGCGGGGTGGATTCCTCGGTGGCGGCAGTCCTTCTGCACAAAGCCATAGGCCGTCAGCTCACCTGCGTATTTGTAGACAACGGTGTACTTAGAGCAGATGAAGCCGAACGTGTCATAGAGATGTTTAAGAAAAACCTGCACATCAATTTGCGGTTTTCCCGTTGTGGTAAGTTATTTCTTAAAAAATTAAAAGGGGTAACTGATCCGGAAAGGAAACGTAAAATTATCGGTCGCACTTTTATCGAAGTATTTGATCAGGAAGCGCGCAGAGTCAAAAACGTGAAATTTCTGGCGCAGGGGACCCTTTACCCCGATCTGATA